>CAUVKE010000337.1:0-2501 GCA_963552415.1 uncultured Treponema sp. | reverse complement strand
TCTAATTTCCTCCAAAACCGCGTGCACCGCCTGAACGGGATCGGGATGCTGGGTAATCGGGCGGCCGACCACCAAATAATCGGCTCCGTTTTTTACCGCTTCGTAGGCAGTCATCACCCGCGCCTGATCTTCTTTGCGGTTTTGAGCATACGAGCCGCTTTGGGTAAAGGCAGGGCGAACGCCGGGACATACGGTAATGAAACTCTTGCCGAAACGCTGTTTAATAGCGGCAGCTTCCTGAGCGGAACAGACAATACCCTGCAAACCGGCATTGCTGACAGCGGCCGCCATCGCTTCGACGGTTGTTTCGACATCGACGGCAGCTCCGTAGAATTGCTGTAAGTCTTGCGCGTTTAAATTGGTTAGGACCGTTACGCCGATGCAAATGCTCTGAGAGCCTTTTTCTTTGAGCATCTCGGCGACTGCCCGCATGGTTTTTTCGCTGTTGGAGCAATGCACATTGAACATGAACACGTTTTGCTCCGCCGCAAAAAGGCAGGCCTGTACAACAGTGTTGGTAATATCGTGGAACTTTAAATCCAAAAACACTTTTTTGTTTTTTCCGTGCAAGTAATCGACAATGGCTCCCTTCGTCCGTAAGAAAATTTCGAGCCCTGCCTTATACACCGTAACACTATCGCCGAGCTGCTCCACGAGGGCGGCTGCTTGGTCGAGTGTGTCATAGTCCAACGCAACAATCAATTTTTCGCGGACAGCGCTGCTGAAGGTTCCGCATTGTGTCTTTTCCATATTGTAAAACTCCTCCGGGATCAGGGTATCCCAAAAGCTGTTTGCTTTCGAGACTCCCTTACTCTCTTCTTATTGAACAGTACTGCGGTGTTTGAGTCTGCTGCGGTATGCAGCTCCTCCATCGGGATGGCTGCGGCCAACCAAATCCGTAACGACAGTTTGATGCTTTTCACAGTACCGTTCAAGATCGTCAACTATTTCTACCGCAGCGCAGGGATTGTTAAAAAGACCGCAGCCGACCGCAACTGCCGAAGCGCCTGCAAGTATAAATTCGATTGCGTCCTCCGCAGTCCGTATACCGCCCATCCCGACGATCGGCAGCGACGTAACCTGCGACACCTGATAGACCATTCTGACCGCGATGGGTTTTACCGCCGGACCGGACAGTCCGCCGAAAATATTACCGAGCAGAGGCTTTTGCGTATTGATGTCGATTGCCATACCGGAAACCGTGTTAATCAGCGACAAGGCATCCGCTCCTTGAGCCTCCGCGATGCGGGCAAACACCGTAATGTCGGTAACGTTCGGCGACAGCTTCACGATGAGCGGTTTCCGGCTTGCCGCCCGTACCAACGAGACCACCCGCTCCGTTTGCGCCGGATCGGTACCGAAAGCCATCCCCCCGTGCTTTACATTCGGACAGGAAATGTTAAGCTCTACGGCTGCAACTTCCACGATGCCGTTCAGACGGGCGGCAAGTTCCGCATATTCTTCTGCGGTTTTGCCGTTAATATTAATAATCAACGGGATGTGCAGCTGCGGAAGAATTTCCGGCAATACCCGCCGCACAAACTCATCATAGCCGACATTTTCCAAGCCGACGCAGTTGAGCATACCGGACGGCGTTTCTGCAATCCGCACTCCTGCATTACCGTCCCGCGGCTCAAGCGTTAACCCTTTCAGTACCGCCGCACCGAGTATATTCGGATCAAAGAAATCCGCATAGTCGGTACCGTAGCCGAAGCAGCCGCTCGCCGTCATCAACGGGTTCGTTAAATGTAAACCTAAAAAATCCAGTGTAAGTTTGCTCATATCATTCTCTCAATTATCACGGCTCATTCTCTCATTGTTACGGCAATTCGTGCGGGAATAAAAGCGAATCGAAAACAGGGCCGTCAGCGCATACTTTCTTCACCCCCGCAGCCGTTTGAATGGAACATCCCATACAGGCGCGCACACCGCACGCCATCCTGCGTTCAAGGGAAAGCTGACAGGGTAACTGTGTCGACTGCGAAAACGCACGTATTTTATTCAGCATCGCAGTGGGGCCGCAGGCATAGATCATCGCGATGTCCGCAGCCGTCCCCTCGCTGCCGCGGTGTTTTTCAATATAAGCTGAAAGTACGTCCGGTACAAACCCGTGAATACCGAGGCTGCCGTCATCGGTACAAAGGATGAGTTCAATATCCGCAGGCAGAGCAAAAAAATCGATAAGTTCTTGAATATGCCGATCGCGTCCTCCTGCAAAAAAAATAATGCGCGCTTCCGGTTGCTTACTCCGAATTGCTCGTATCAGTTCAGGCAGCGGCGCAAGTCCTATGCCGCCGCCTGCGATAATATGACAGGAGCCGGCAGAAGGAACCATAAAGCCGTTCCCCAAGGGGCCTTGAATAGCCAGGCTTTCACCGGCACGGTACTGTGTTAATTCTTGTGTGCCGGCGCCTATGGGGCGATATACAAAGCTCAAGGTTCCCTGCTTCTCATCAAATGAATGCAGACTGATGGGGCGGGGTAAAATATGAGATTTATCG
>CAUVKE010000336.1:0-2516 GCA_963552415.1 uncultured Treponema sp. | reverse complement strand
AATATCGGTATTGTGATTGAATAGGAAACCTCAGAAAACTGAAATTTTTCAGAGACGCTTTCAAAACTTAAACCGTCTTATTCCAAAATTGCCTTAGGGATAAACCTTTAGGAAACGCTGATTAATTCGAATGCAAATTAATCAGCGTTAACATTAAAATTTCTTGTTTCGTAATAATTTAATCAGCACTTCCTTTATCTTTCATGAGAAATTGCAATTATTTACTGTTTGCAGTACAATGCCGCCCATGCGTGCAACAAAAGCGATTATCCATCTGGATAATCTGGAACATAACATTATCCAAATCAAACAAACCCTTGCCCCGGAAACAAAGATATGTTTACCGGTTAAAGCAGATGCTTACGGACACGGCGCCGTGCGAACGGCAATTGCAGCCATCAGAGCAGGAGTTTCGTATCTTGCCGTCGCTTCCGTGCAGGAAGGTATAGAGCTTCGAGAGGCAGGCATTGTCGCTCCGATTATTTCGCTCAGTCTGCCGATTTTGGAAGAAATAGCTTCTATTATAGAATATAAACTGGAACCGCTTGTTATCGATGAAGAATTTATCAATGAACTCAACCGCGCAGCCGATGCGCAAAAGAAAACCGTCGCCGTGCATCTTAAAATAGATACCGGAATGAGCAGGATAGGCTGCAAGCCATCGGAAGCGGTAAAACTGGCGACTCAAATTGTGCGGGCAAAAAATTTGCGGCTGCAGGGCGTTGCCACTCACTTTGCCGTTGCGGACTCCGCTTCCGAATCCGACCGTACCTTTACAAAAGGTCAACTGGAGCGTTTTACCGATGCCGTCGAAGCAATCAAACAGACGGGCATACACATTCCGCTCGTTCATGCCGCCAACTCAGGCGCGGTGCAACTGATGCCCGAAGCTCGGTTCGACATGGTGCGACCCGGACTCCTCGCCTACGGCTACCTTCCGATACAGGGTGCAGCAACAGCTATCGATGTAAAGCCCGTCATGGAACTGATAACACAGGTAGTGCTGATAAAACAGATACGCGCGGGCACCTGCGTTTCCTACGGGCGCAACTGGACAGCCCCACAGGATACCTATATTGCAACCCTCCCGATCGGATATGCGGACGGTTTACGCCGCGCACTTTCGCCCGGATTAAAAGTACGCATCGGTAACGAATTCTTCCCGATTATCGGCAGAATATGTATGGATCAATGCATGGTTGACCTCGGTGCACACCCGTGGGTACAGCGATGGGATGAGGTATGCATATTCGGTCCAAACCCGCAGGACAACACCGCACAAACGTTGGCAGACATTGCAGGCACTATCCCCTACGAAATCACCTGCGGTATTCATAAACGTGTTCCGCGTGTCTTTGTGAACGAAAACCGATAAGCAATTATTCCATAAAAACGCATAAAAGATTTTTTTATAATGCCGATGATGGTATTATGGAATCTACGAAAAATTTTTCTGAAGAATTGGAGCACCTCATAGCCATTCAACGGGAAGAGTTTAATAGACACTTACTCCCTCAGCTACAGCAAAATTATGCGGCGCTTGAAAGCGTGGTGAAAATTCTTCGCAGCAACTTACTGAAAAAAGGGTTAGTCTATGACGACCCGTACAAATATGACAGCCGCATGACCGAAATAAAAATTCCCAGCAATGAAGGCTTTGCCGATAGTGAACGAGCTGCTATCGTCGGTTCCCGATTAGCGCAATACCAAACAATGCTTGAATTTTTAACTAATTCATATCAGTTTAACTGCTCATTTCTAACACCACAGCGTATTGCTTCCATGTTGGCATTGAACAAAACTTTCCAATGGTCGGCACTCAATGAAAATTCAACACTTGCCAATACTCGTGCAATAGCCGAAATTTGTAAATCGCTCCATTCCGTTTCCGATACGCTGACCGGCGGATTGTTAAGAGATTCCCTCGGACACCTTTCAAGACTTGACACCGATATAAATAAAACACTCCGCCAACTTGCCCGCTTGCACCGCGAAGAATATAAATTAACTATCAGAAAAAGTTTGCCGTCCGATTTAACGATTACACAGGCGGATATCGCAAGCCCCATTAAGTTATTAAAAACGATAAAAAAAGCACTTACAGCAAAAGACGATAAATTTCCTTTTTATCAAGACCTTGTAATGGAAGCCATCAAAGAAGATTACAGTTCCGATTCGGAACACCTTCAACAGGAAGTACTGCGTCAATTAAATATAACGCAGAAAGAAAATGTAAAAAACAATAAACAAGAAAATATGCGACCGGTACTCATAACAGGATTACGTATTCTCGGCACCACTGGAAACCATTTTGACACTTGTTTAACCAAGCTTCTCTACAATCAAGAGATAGTGTATAAAGCACATACAACGATTTTTACAAAATTGTTAGAAGCTCTTAGGCGTGCATTTAATATGGAAGAAAAAAAACATGAAATTACCATATTGATTAAAGATCCCATCAATACTTTACAAAAGAAAGAAATAATCATTCTGGAAGACTTTACTGATAATTT
>CAUVKE010000335.1:0-2520 GCA_963552415.1 uncultured Treponema sp. | reverse complement strand
TCGGCCGGTAAATCTGCGAGCGAAAAGCGGTCGAATAATTCGATACGGTCAACTGCGTGTTCGGGGATGGAGAGCAACGTACTGAAAAACTGTGCAAGGCTCCGCTTACTTATCCCGTCCTTTCTACCAAGTCCGATATAGAGCCGGATGGTATTCCCGCCGGATGATTTTCCGCGCTTGTCTTCAGTACGGGGTATTTTGATATTTCTGTAATGGGAGGCAGACAGTACCGAACCGTAATGCAGCTGCAGCACGGCGGCAAGCACTTCGGCGCTGTCAATATTCTTGACGCCGGATACCGCGGCTTTAACACCGAAAGCAACGGCTTCGTCAATGTTTGCAGTGTTTTCGGCAGCACCTACGTTATCGACGGCGTTTATACTATCCGCAGGGCTGTCAATATTTTTGACGCCGCTTTCGGTATTCTCGGTGTAGGACACGATGGCGTTTTCTTCAGTGGCGGCGAAGCTTGCTTTATTTCCGGCTAAGAGTTCCCGGGCGAGTTCGATAAAGGATTTGTTGACCGTATGTTCGGCTTGGACGGTGTCCAACTGCCGCCGCAACTCGGAAAAGAGCCGCTCCTGTTTTTGTGCGAGGACTTTCTCTATAGAAGGAATTTTTCCTTCCTGCAGCTCGCCTCGTGCATGGCGGCGCAAATAGTCAATCCTGCGCCGCTCATTCGGGCGGATAAAGCTTACCGCCGTCCCCTTCGCCCCCGCCCGTCCGGTTCTACCGATACGGTGCGTGTACGTGGGGCCGTCATACGGAATAGAATAGTTGACAACGTGCGTAATCCCCTCGATATCGATACCGCGGGCGGCAACATCGGTTGCAACGAGAATACGGGTTTTCCCCGCCCGAAAACGGCTCAAGATTTTTTCGCGCTGCCCCTGCGGGATGTCTCCATGCAAAGCGGCGGCTTCGTAATGCCGTTCGTCAAGCTCTTTCGCAACTGCATCGGCGTCAACCTTGGTTTGGCAAAAGACCAGCCCGTAAAAGTTTTCGGCGGTGTCGATCAGGCGCACCAAGGCCTCGCTTTTATCTTCTTCCCTCACCATCCAAAAAAACTGTTCGGTAAGCGGCAGCGGCTCTTCCGATGCCTCTTCTTCTACAATTTCATATTCGCCCATAAAGTCGGCAGCGATTTTCAAAATCTGCTTGGGCATCGTCGCCGAGAACATCAGCACCCGCGAATCGGGATTTGCTTTTTTGAATATCGTTTCGATATCTTCGATAAAGCCCATGTTCAGCATTTCATCAGCTTCATCTAAAATAAAATATTCGATACCGTCCAAATTCAGCGAGCCGCGTTCCAAATGATCGATAACACGACCGGGAGTACCGACGACAATCTCACATCCGCGCTTTAAATTTCGTAATTGCTCGACAATCGACGCGCCGCCGTATACGGTGGTGATACGGGGATGGGTTCCTTCCTTAAACGATTCTATTTCCGAAGCGACTTGCAGCGCAAGTTCGCGAGTAGGCACCAATACCAACGCACGCGGTTTTTCCCGCAGTTCCCTCAACTCCTGTACAAGCGGCAATCCGTAGGCGGCAGTCTTACCGGTACCCGTTCTCGCCTTTGCAATAACGTTCGCATCGCCGTTTAAAAGGCGCGGAATTGCCAACACTTGAATGGGTGTCGGCTCTTCAAATCCTTTTGCCGCTACCGCATTCAACACGGACTCATCGAGTCCCAAATCTCTAAAAGATATATCCATAATCGGTGCGAGTATAGCAGATACGGTGATACAGCTCAATAACCAGCTTTACAAAAGAAACCTAATATGCTATAGTATCCCCTCGAAAGCCGGCGTGGTGAAATTGGTATACACGATAGACTCAAAATCTATTGGGGGCAACTCCGTAAGGGTTCAAGTCCCTTCGCCGGCATGTTCTTCAATTCACCACTTGTTAATCCACCGGTCTTCAATCTATCAAAACTACTAAAAATGAAATATGGAACGAAAAGACGCAGAACTTGCATTTTTATTGCAATATGAAAATGTCGCATGGTATGAAAAAGGACGTGTCAGAATCCTCGACCGGCGCATCTATCCCGAAAAAATAACGTATGTCGAATGTTCATCGTGGCAGGAAGTCCGGCAGGCAATTGCCGATATGGTAACCCAGAGCGCCGGACCGTACACGGCTGCTGCTATGGGAATGGCGCTTGCTGCATATCAAGTACGGAATCAAGCTGCGGAAAAGCAGCGGCGCTTTCTTGAAGAGGCGGCGCAGGGGTTAGCTCATGCCCGGCCGACGACGGCAAACAGAATGGGACAGATTACGGCGGGCAGTCTTGCTGTGGCTAAAGGCGCTTTGAACGCGGGGCAAGATATAGTAACCGCCCTTTTTAACACTGCAATAGACTCACTGAATCGGCGCTACAGTATAATGGAAAAGGTTGGAAGCTATCTTGCAGAGCTTTTCCCGCATGGTGGAGGTATTCTTACCCAGTGCTTTGGGGAAACGATTGTCGGGATGATGCTGAAAGCAGCACGTGCACGTAACAAT
>CAUVKE010000334.1:0-2526 GCA_963552415.1 uncultured Treponema sp. | reverse complement strand
TCTACCATCGCAAAACTGCTGGCAGGCTTTTGGAATATCGACAGCGGACACATCACCATCGGCGGCGCTGATATCGGGAGCATGAGCTTAGAGCGGAATATGCAGCTGGTTACCTACGTGTCGCAGGAAAACTTTTTGTTCAATAAGACCATTCGGGAAAATCTCAAGATGGCAAAAGAAGATGCAACCGATGCGGAAATCGAAGCCGCCTGTACAAAGGCGAGTATTCACGACTTTATCAAAAGCTTGCCTGCCGGCTATGACACCAATGCGGGAAACGCAGGCAGCAAGTTTTCAGGCGGTGAGCGGCAGAGGCTCACCATTGCCCGTGCACTGCTCAAGGATAGTCCCATTGTCGTACTCGATGAGGCAACCGCCTACTCCGATCCTGAAAACGAAGCTATTATCCAGCAGTCTATCGATAACCTCGTAAAAAATAAGACCGTTATTATGATTGCGCACCGGCTTTCCACGATTGTCAATGCCGATAAAATCATCGTACTGGATAAAGGAAAAATCGCCGCTGAGGGAACGCACACCGAACTGTTACAAGATTCGCCGCTCTATCAAAAAATGTGGCAGTCCCATATCAGCGGCAGGGATAACGGATAATTGGAGGAGTGCTGAAATGTTTGATTTATTGAAAAAGATATACACGATTGCGGGAAAGCAATCAAAGCGCATAACAACGATGTTTATCTGTGATATGCTCAAAAGCATATTCGAAGGATTCACTCTCGGCGGACTCGGATATTTTTTACTGACGCTGAGCCGCGCAGTGTTTCAGGCGCTGCCGGTTACAAAGGACAATATCATTACGGTGTTCTGTATTATGCTTATCGGCATAATAGGAAAGATTATCTTTGGGTATATTTCCGACCGAAATAAAAATATCGCATCGTATACGATGGGAGCTGAAAATCGGCTCGTCATCGGAGATAAGCTGAAAAACGTGCACATGGGATATTTTTCCGAAAGCAGACTCGGAGATATTTCCGGCGCATTAACAACGGTTATCACAGATGTTGAAACAATCGACATGATGATTCTCGAAATGATGTTTGCAGGAAGCATTCAAACGGTTATCATGGCACTGTTCGTATTCCCCTTTGACATGGTAACAGGCTGCATCATTTTTGTTACCCTTGCAGTAGCGATTCTACTCACCAATATATTCCAAAAAAAGACGGATGCGGTAACGGCAAAACTGACTGAGCTTAAGCTGCAGCTGCGTACCGATATTTTGGAGTATGTGCAAGGAATCGGCGTGGTAAAGGCGTTCGGCAGAACAAGCGAAGCACTCAAAAATGTGACGGAAAGTATTAAAAAAAGCAAAACAGGTTTCTTTGCCGTAGAAAAGACTCTGACTCCTTCATTGCTGGTTTTTTCTTTGCTGCTAAAATTAGGAACAACCGCAATTATCGTGAGCGCCTTATACCGATATTCGATTGGGACTATTGATATTGAAAAAACGCTGATGCTGATTGTCGCGAGCTTTGTGGTATTCGGCGGTTTTGAAATAGCCGGTACAATGCAGAGAATGCGCGGTGTTGCGGTGCAGAATTTGGATACGCTTTTTAAGGTTAAAAATATTCAAGCCTTACCGGAAGGTTCGCTCCAGCCCCATGGAAATGACGATATTACCGTCAAGAATATCACCTTCGGATACGGCAGAAAAAAGAACACTGAAGAAAAGCTCTTCCGCAACTTGGATGTGTATATTCCGAAAAACAGCGTAACCGCATTGGTCGGCTATTCAGGTTCGGGGAAGACAAGCCTTTGCCAGCTGATTGCCCGTTTTTGGGATGTTGATGCAGGTGAAATAAGGCTCGGCGATACCAATATAAAAGATTTTGCATACGATACATTTTTATCGAACTTTACTTTTGTATTTCAGGATGTGTACCTCTTTGAAGACACGATAAAGAACAACATCAAATTCGGAAAACCGGATGCAAGCGATGAAGAAATTATCGCTGCGGCAAAAGCCGCTCAATGCCACGATTTTATTATGGAACTGCCGGACGGTTACGATACCGTGCTGCAGGAAGGCGGAAGCAATCTTTCAGGCGGAGAGCGCCAGCGTATTTCCATTGCGAGGGCAATGCTCAAGCCTAGCTCCATTGTTATCCTCGATGAAGCAACTTCCAGCGTCGACCCCGAAAACGAAGAGAAATTGATGAGTGCCCTCGATGAGCTTTTAAAAAACAAAACCGCAATCATCATTGCGCATAGACTTTCAACTATAAAAAACGCCGATCAAATATTTGTCATGGATAAGGGAAATATCGTACAGCACGGCAAACACTCCGAGCTGATGCAGCAGGACGGTATTTATGCTAACTTTGTCGGTATGCGCGAAAAAGCTGCATCGTGGCAGGTGTAGATAAAATATACAGAGGCAATAAGCCGGAGAGGATAATTCGGTTTAAAGTACAGTGATTTCAATAATTATAAATTATTTGGAGGTTGATATGAAAAGGATAAAACATTTGATTGTGCTGGCCGTGTTTTCGGCAGCAGCAG
>CAUVKE010000333.1:0-2528 GCA_963552415.1 uncultured Treponema sp. | reverse complement strand
GTTTATAGGTTCCGGCTTTAATCGGTTTGTTAAAAAGGCGGAAATACAGGTATGCAGGATATTCAAACCGGATGAATCCCGCCGCTTTTAAATCGGCAGCAATTGTCCGCACGGAAGAACCGCGTTTAATGCTAAAAAGCTGTTCGGCAGCATTTGTATCAAAAGAAACCGGCTGAAAGATAACGACAAATACTCCCACTGCAAGCAGAAAAACACCTATCGTAATGAGAGTTATACAACGAAGACATTTTTTTTTCATAGTATTTTTATATACTACCGCCCGCCATAGAGCTGTTCCGCTTCACCGATCGTAAGATTTCTATAAATATACTTTTCGGCAAAGGCGTTGAATGAATACAGCTCATCAGGCAACGGAGGGTTTTCCCTAAAAAAAGAAATAAGCGCTTTGAGTTCAGAATCGGAAAATTGATAAATCGGCAGCTCATCATTCATAAGTACAGATCCGTTCCTTCAACCGCGCTGAATATTTCAAGCTTGTCGGCGCCGATATAATCGCAGTAATGCTGAGCGCTTGATTGTATCGCAAGGATTTTTTTATCGTTATACGTCGGTTCATGATGGAAAAGCGCTAATTTTTTAATTCCCCACGAGGTTGCAAAGTCAATAGCAAGAGAAAAGGTAGAATGCCCCCAGCCTATTTTTTCGATGGAATCGGTCATCGTATACTGAGCATCGATAATAAGCATTTCTACATCATTATAAAAGGCAATATTGGCATCATTTTTTTCAAAATCTTGAGGGCGAAGTTCCGTATCGGTCGAAAAGATGATTTTCTTTTGATTATCGCGAATTGAATAAGCCACGCAGCCGCCCGGATGACGCACCCGATGCCAGCCTATTCGGGTATTACCGATATGGATATACGGTTCATCGGGAGCAATACAGCGGAATTCAAACTTTGCAGTAAAGCCGCCTTTTCCGAACATGGTGATCGGGAAGTACGGCCACTTCATCTGCTCTTCCAAAAATTCCCGCATTTTAGGACGAGTACTATATACGATAATGGTATTGCGCGAATCATACGCGGGGCCGAAAAAAGGAAGTCCTTGGATATGATCCCAATGGAAATGAGAGAAAAAGAGGTGATAGGTTTGCGGACGATCAAAATAATCAAAGCGATTTTGCAAATTGACACCTAATTCACGAATACCGGTACCTGCATCAAAAATGATTTGATTACCTTGTTCGGTTTCTACCTCTACACAAGTAGTATTTCCGCCGATAGTGCCAAAAAGCCACGGCGGCAGCGAAGCGATAAAGCGTTCTCGAGCATCTTGATCGGTAATGTCTTTTTCGGTTATCCGCTGAACGACGGCAGAAATTTTCGCTTGAATTTGCGCTGCGCTCAACGGGGTTGCAATCGAGCCGCGAACGCCCCAAAAATGTACCCGCATACACTCCTCTATTTTTCGGTGAAATCCGTACTTTCACCGTTTTTTTTTCTTCGAATGACAGGAAATTGTTTTGCAGTATCAAGCAAGCCTTGAATTTCTTCCGCCGAATGCCGTTTACCGCGATTTATTCCCGAACAGCTGCGGGCATTTACATTCCAACGCTGCTCATTTTCAAGTAAATAATCCCAAAACGGATATGACGAACATTGAAAAGGCCGATAGTTATATGCAATACAGCCGTTATTCCATAAAACGCAATCGTAATTCGGCAGCTCTTTTAAGCAAAGATACTCGTATCCGTCCCCTTGAAGTACCCACCGGCAATATTTTTGAATAAAAGCGGATCGTTCCAACAACGCCCATGCCTGCAAATTCTGAAGATCACGAGGAGATAAATACACAAACCCCGGATCATAGCGACAACATGCCGAACATCGGTCGCACGAAAAGCATAAGCCGTCTTTCCAAAATAATCCTTGCTGCAAAAACTACTCCGTTACAATTATTCTAAGGGAAACCTCTAAAATACGGAAGTTTTTAGAGGTTCCCTATTATTATATATGAAAAACCTTGCTATTTCAAGCATTCGCATTTTTTTGTATTTTTTTGTATATTTTCAAAAGGATATTGCGTCTTTTAGGCATATATTATAGTATAGAACACCTCTGAATTCACAATCGCCTTTCGGCGGCGCACCTACGAGTATCAAAGATGAGCAAAAAATGAATATAATCGATTTTATTTCCAACATCGTTAAAGACCTTAATTTACCGACCACAATTCTGATATCCTTTGCACTGATATTGATAAGCGGATTTTTAGTCACTCGATTCACAAAAAAGCTGCAGCTGCCTAAAGTGAGCGGTTATATTCTTGCCGGAATACTGATCGGCCCGAGCGGCTTACATTTAATTCACCGGCATTTTATCGTCAACTTGGACGTTATTTCGATTATCGCACTCAGTTTTATCGCTTTTGATATGGGGCGCTACTTTAAACGGAACGACGGCAGAAAGGAATTCCGGAATGTCGTCTTTATTACTCTTTGCGAATCTCTGTTAGCGGGATGTTTAGTTACCATCGTTATGCTCTTTGTCTTTAAAATGAGGCTTT
>CAUVKE010000332.1:0-2536 GCA_963552415.1 uncultured Treponema sp. | reverse complement strand
TGTGCAAAAACTTTTGTTGGAAGGGTCAAAACTCTACCCTGAAGAACACATCGCCGAATTTTTACAAGCAATTAAAGCCGGAAAGAAGGGGATTATCCTTTCCGAGCATTACAGCAATCTTGATTTACCGATTTTTCTGTATTTAATGGAACAAACAGGAGCGGCTGGAGTAGAGCTTGCCCATCGCTCTATCGCAATGGCAGGGATGAAGCTCACCGAAGAAGACCCACTGATAGCTGCGCTTACCGAAGGTTATGAGCGTATTGTCATTTATCCAAGCAGAACACTTGCCGGTATCACCGATCCCGTACAACTGGAAGAAGAAAAAAAACGGAGCCGCAGTATCAATATCGCCTCGATGCGGACGTTGGAAGAAGTGCGGAAAGAAGGAAAAGCTGTTATCGTATATCCGGCTGGCACCCGCTACCGCCCGGGAAAGCCGGAAACAAAACGCGGTGTCCGTGAAATCGACTCATACATCAGAACCTCCGATGTGATGTTGCTGGTATCTATTAACGGTAACTGTTTACGCATTTCGGATGATCCTTCCAATATGCTGGGCGATATTGTGTGCCAAGACAAAGTGATAATAGAGATCAGTCCTGTTATCGACTGTAACGAATTCCGTGAACGAGCCAAGCAACGGTGCCATGAAGGGGATGACAAAAAACAGGCTGTCGTCGATCTCGTTATGGAAGAACTGGAGATTATGCACAACCGGAATGCCTAGTCTGTTTTAGGATTGCATCAACATACCTCAACGCCCTTTAATATTTTTGCAATTTTTCTCTTGACTTTTTGTTCCAAGCGGTATATTATAGTTGCCATTACGGGGGCGTAGCGAAGCTGGTTATCGCGCTGGCCTGTCACGCCGGAGATCGCGGGTTCGAGCCCCGTCGCTCCCGAAAAGCTCACCGCCTTTAGTGGTGAGCTTTTTTATTTTGTATCCGTCTTTTTATTTACGGGCAGTAGCGCAGGGGTAGCGCGCTTGGTTCGGGACCAAGAAGTCGGGGGTTCAAATCCCCCCTGCCCGATATTCTTTCCCTTGCTGTATATAGACTTATCAAACTGTTGATTTTGCTTGACTTTTAAGAGGTTAAAGCGAATGTATAATCCAAAGACAGGTTTTTTATCGAACCATAAAGTTTTCAATGCCTTATAAAAAGTCATCGGCAGCAATAGGCTTGCTTGTATCGATAAGTTTCACTTTTTGCTTAGCGGTTAAAACGTGCAGTACCGCTTCGTCAAGCCGCTTTGCAAATGCGGTATCGGTACGGGCTTTTTTGGCAATGGCTTCAACCAACGGATAGATTTTAGATAGCGAACACATAACCATATCGCAGCCGGCAGCGATTGCTCGCACGGCATTTTCTTCAGGCGATGCGCCGTTCCGGTTTAATGCCTGCATTGCAATGTCATCGGTGATGATAAGGCCGGAAAATCCCAATGCATTACGGAGCAGGGCAATTCCCTTTGCGGAAAAACAGAACGGCACTGCTTCAATTGCCGGCACCGTAATATGAGAAATGAGCACTGCCGCCGCATCGTCCGTAATTGAAGGCTGGAATACCGAGCAATAGCGGCTGAGAAAGGTGTCATAGTCAACGGTTAATTCAGCAGCGCCTTTGTGTAAATCCGACGCGCCGTTACCGGGAAAGTGTTTGACCGCCGCAAGAATACCGGCGCCTTGCATACCCCGTACTGCCGCCGCAGCGTATTGTCCCGCTTGTTCGGTGTCCGTACTGAATGTCCTCGTACCGAGCGCCGCGGCAACGTCTTCCGTTCCGGCTTCCGCAACCGGCGCCAGATTAAGATGCAGTCCAAGTTCCCGCATCTGCTGTCCCAATAGCCGATAAAGCTCCTCTGTTTCCTCAACGGAAAAACGCTTACCGATTTCCTCTGCAGCGGGCAGCGGAGCGGTGATACGACGGGTTCGGTAGACGGTACCGCCTTCGTTATCCAGCGCAAAAAGCGGCGGAATAAACGTATGACCTGAACGGCGCGCCGCTTCCTGAAAGCCTTGTACGGCCGATCCCAAAAAGTCTGTAACCGCTTGGGGCGTGTCTGCGATATTATACCCGAACAAAAGCACGGCGCCCGGAACGGTTCCTTTGAACAACGCGATGCTTTTTGCATCTGCCGTTTTGCTCCCTGCGATATTGACCATCAGCACTTGCGCCGCTTTTTCTTCAAGTGAAAGCTGCGAAACAACGGCACGGAGGGGCGCCTCATTTTGAGATGATGCCGTATGGTCGGAAGTTGCCGTTGATAGGGCAGTATTGCGGGACAGTGCAGCTCTCTTGTCGGTATATTCGGGATAGCTGCCGTTCTGCGCTGATGTTGGCGCTGTTTGTGTTGAGAGAGGAGCCGCTTGTACCAAGGCGTCAAAAGGCTGCGCAAACAAAACGGGAATGGTAAAAAAGAAAACAGCTGCAGCCGTCAAACAACAGCTGCAGCATATTTTTTTTATTGCTAACATAGAAAAACGTTACCGGCGGAGCGGATATTTTTGTCCATTGCCGGCAGAGCGGCTGTT
>CAUVKE010000331.1:0-2539 GCA_963552415.1 uncultured Treponema sp. | reverse complement strand
GTCTTGTGCAGACTCAATTTAGATTTGCAGATGCCATAACCGCTGCGGTCTTTTTACTGTATACAGCGTTGGCATTGTTATTCGTGCGGAGGGTTTAATACCCCGGCGCTTGCGTCGTAACAAAGGGTATTAAAGCCGACTGCAACCACCTTATGAGAACAACAACCCCGACGCTTGCGTCGGGGTTGTTGATTTTAATAACTAATAACTTCGATATTCATTTCAGCGCTTATTTTTGCTAACTTTTTATCGCGCGTTAATAATTTTGCGTTGTATTTTTGTGCAACGATAAGATAAAACATATCATAGACAGGATGCCGATATTTTATTGATTCTTTATAAGCCTTGTTACATAATAGTTTGGTATGAATAAAATCATCTATCAACTCGATACAATACTCTATACCCTTTTCGCATATTGTTGTATCCAAAGAAGAAAAGTTCCTATATTTCCAGAAAACATTTGTAATTTCTGATGGATAAATATCCGGTGCAAAAATGCAGTCAGCATTTGCACATATTTCTTTAAACAAAGACGCATGCTTCATATTTAATGCCATTTCAATAGCTGCACTGGCATCAAGCACTATATTCATCGGTCTCTATCCTCACGTAGTAAGGTTACCGGATCCGGTAGCAGGACATCAGGGATGGCGAGGTCTTCCATTTTCTTTAATGTCATTCGGCGCCTGTTTTTATTAGCATTATTGTTGTTCAAGCTTTCTTTTAAAAGAATTATTGTTTGTTCCGCAATCGAACGTTGTTCTTGTGCTGCCAGATATTGTATTTGCATATACATATCATTCGGTATATTCCGTACTTGAATGGTAGGCATAGTATCTCCTCTAAAAAGTCAAGAAGAAAGTAGCAACTTGCGATTGCCTTCTCGTATACTAGGCGTTCAGTGTAGTTTTTTTATCAACAGATGTCTAGTATTTACTTTAAGCTGTATGGAAAAAATCCATGATTTACAGTAATATAAGCCGTGTATATACCACGTTAGAGGTGCAATACGGTACTATGATAACGATACAAGATGTTTCTTTTACCTATTCCGGTAATGAAACGGATGGCATACATCATATCAATTTAGAAATACAAAAAGGTGAATGCGTTCTGCTCAGCGGACGTTCCGGTTGCGGCAAAACAACGGTTACGCGGTTGATCAACGGATTAATTCCTTCCTTTTATATGGGCACACTCACCGGCTCCATACTCATCGACAATCAGCCTGTCGGCGAATTACCGCTGTATAAAATTGCTAAGCGGGTCGGTTCGGTGTTTCAAAATCCGCGGACACAATTTTTTAATGTTGATACCGACAGCGAAATTGCATTCGGTATTGAAAATGAAGGATATCCGCAGGAGCAACTGATACAGCGGGTACGGCAAACAGCCGAAGAGTTGCATATCGAAACTTTGAGCGGAAGAAATATCTTTGAGCTTTCCGGTGGCGAAAAACAAAAAATCGCCTTTGCCTCGGTGTATGCAATGAATCCCGATATATATGTACTTGATGAACCTTCGTCAAATTTAGACTCGGAATCGATTACTGCGCTGCAAAGCTACATACGGAATATAAAAGCGCAAGGGAAGACAGTCATCGTTGCGGAGCACCGGCTGTATTATTTAGCTGATCTTGCAGATAAAATCGTATATATGGAAAACGGTTGTATTGCCCGCATATTCACACCGGTGGAATTTAAGTCGCTTTCTGCTGAAACACGTCACGGAATGGGATTGCGGGCAATTGATTTGCAGGAAGAAATCCCTTCCTCTCTACATAATGAGGCGATGGATATTCGCTCAGAAACTCCTTCATCGCTTATGTTAGAGCTGCAGAATGTTTCACTGTACCGTAAGAAAAACCTCATCCTCCATGATCTTTCTTTATCTGCCCATGCAGGAGAGATTATTGCAATTACCGGCGCAAACGGTACGGGAAAGACAACCCTTGTCCGTGCATTGTGCGGTCTGCACAAGGAAACATCCGGCAGTTTTCTATGGAACGGCAAGCCGCTTAAACCAAAAGAGCGGTTACAGCGTGCATATATGGTGATGCAGGATGTGAACTACCAGCTTTTTGCCGAAAGCGTGGAGGCAGAGTGCTCATTCGGTTTGAAAACAGCATCGGCGGCTGCGGTAGAAGCAGCGCTTAACGCTTTGCATTTAACGGAAATCCGTACACGGCACCCCGGCTCTCTTTCGGGCGGACAAAAACAGCGGGTTGCTATTGCGGCGGGACAGGTAAGCGCTAAGCCGCTGCTTGTGTTTGATGAACCGACAAGCGGACTTGACTACGATAGCATGGCGCGGGTTTCCGCTGTTATCCGCAGCCTTGCAGCGGAGCGTATCATCTTCGTCGTTACCCACGACTATGAGTTTATACACAAAGCCTGCACGCGGATTTTGCATTTAGGAGAAAACGGTATTCTTGATGAATACGGAACAAACAGTTAGGTTTACAGTTTTTAGCGGTTCTCTATAAACTGAAATCGCCTTCCAGTGCATTTGGCCTGCCCTTTTTGTTCACTTTCCA
>CAUVKE010000330.1:0-2544 GCA_963552415.1 uncultured Treponema sp. | reverse complement strand
TGTTATCGGTCATCTGCGCCCGATAGTAGCGTTCGTCGATAACCTTGGCTTTTTCTATAAGACGATCGGCAAGCGTAGACTTTCCGTGATCAATATGAGCAACAATACAAAAATTGCGGATATGGTCGATTGCATACATAGGTTTTCTATACTATTGGAAATACGGGCGGCTGTCCAGACAGGTGATTGCACTGAACATCCTTGCACAGCCTTTGCTTACGAGTTTGTTTTTAACGCACAGAAGCCATTCTTTCGGTTCAGGAATTTCAAATTTTAAAGGTTCTCCCGTAAACGGGTGATTAAATTCGAGCGTCCGTGCATGGAGGGCAAGCCGCCCGAAAGGATCGGTTTTTGCTCGGTAATTTTCATCTCCGGCAAGAACGTATCCTTTTGAAGCCAAATGCGCCCGAATCTGATTCTTTCTTCCCGTTTCGAGGCTTAATTCAAAAAGCGTATAATGAGTTCCGCGCTCAATTATTTTGTAATGAGTTACAGCGCTTACCGTCTTAAAGCGGGCTTTATCATGCGGAACAAAACCTCGATTGTGTGCATTGTATGCAATTTCATCGTTAATGGTGCCGCTGTTCTTAATTACGCAGAGAGTACTCCGCGCAAAATTTACCTGCACAGGGTTTTCCGCAACCGCACGGTAAATACGTCCCGTTACCAGAGTCTGCCAATGATCCATGATCTTTTTTTGAGCTTTTTCCGTCAGTGCAAACATCATCACTCCTGATGTTTCACGATCAAGACGATGAACCGCAAACGGTCTATGCACTTGAGAATATGTTCCTTTTTTGCGCATTATCCGCTCAAGAACTTCGAGAGCAGTCTGCGCGCGGCTTCCCGGGTACGGCACGGAAAGCATTCCGTCCGGCTTGTAAATCACCGCAAGGTATTCATCTTCATACAGGATGGTAATTTTTTCCCGCCCGAAATTCCGTTTGCATTTCTTGTCACATTTTGTTTCGGCTGTCTTTGTTCCGGCGGTCATACTACGATTATTTTTTTCTTTTCGCCCGCCGTTTCCGCCGGAACATGAAACAGTAAAACGAATATCACGTGTGATCGATTTATGGAAAACGGTTTTATTCATATCGATTATAAAACCACAAAAGGCATTGTATGTATAGGGAACCTCTAAAAATCTAACCGAGTTTTTTACAGATACCCGACAGTATGAACATACCGGATGCAATGCGAAAGGTTGCAGTTTATCAAAAAATAGAATATACTTTCATCGTGCGCTGCATTGAAAAGCAGGCAGACATGCCCCTAGCAGACAGCATATAATTTGGAGGAACAGGTATGACAACAGTTAAAGCAATGGATCTTTTTGAAGCGTATGCAAAGCAGAAGCTGCCGATGGATCAAGGATATATTGTTTCATCATTCTTTAAAGAAGATTCCGCATATAGTATTTACGAGATTGTTTCCTATGCAACCCTAAAGGATATTTACCTAACCGGTAATGGCTTAACCTTTCAAACGAACGGAAAAAAACTTTTCTTGTTTGTTGAACCGGAAAACTATTCCCATAAGTCTATGGAACCATATTGTCGCGAACGCGACTTTCAAGTGCCGTTGCGATTTAAAGATTCCAATATCATCACCGCAAAAAATCAATCAAAGGTTATTTTCAGCAAGGAGCCGCAAGAGGCATTGTCGGCATTTACTATTGTAAAACCTACCGGAGTAAACTTTGCTTTTCTGTTCTATCCGCTTCCGGATGTATTCAAGTCCATCGAACTGTTCTTTGAACAAACCTTAAATAAGGAAGCCGGAGTTCCGCTGCGCGATGCAAAAACTGCTGCAAAAGAATTTGCTCAGTTAAGTTCAAAGGTACTGACATGGCCGAATTTGGAAGAGCAAAACACCGGTAAATAATTGGGTATAAAGCCGAAAACGGCTGTGTAATCGAAATGCAGTATAAACCGCTCTGAGCCGTCTATTCTCCATTTGAATAGGTCAGAGCGGTTTACTTTTCACCAAGCAGTTGTTTTAATTCCTGTATTTCTGCAACTAATTTTGAACGCTGAATATTCTGATACTGCTTGGGCAGCATCTCTTTACTGGTGCATTCGAGGACGGCGACTAAATTCTGCAATTCAATATCGTAGGGATAGGAGGGCGGAATAAAATCGTCGATTGTTTGTTCAATATCTTCTGCCGTCAGCATCATACGGTTCTCGGCACTTGCATTCATTTTTGCTCTAACTAAAATAGCTTCAATATCAGCGCCGGATACGGGAAATTTCAGTTTTCTATTGATGATATTCGAAAAAGAAATATCTTTTGTTTTAATTTTCAACTTTCGTTGCAGCGTTTCAAAAATTTCCACCTTTTCTGCCAGCGTTTCAGGATAAAAAAGAGCCAAGTGTTCCTCTGCTCTTCCTTGCCGTTTTAAGTCTATCGGCAATAAATCGGGACGGCTGGTAATTAAAAACCAGATGATTTTTCCGCGGTAATCGGTGTTGCCCATAAAGTTTGCAATTTGCGCAAATACGCGGGAGGAACCGACACCATCCTGCATTTTACGGTTCC
>CAUVKE010000329.1:0-2552 GCA_963552415.1 uncultured Treponema sp. | reverse complement strand
TACTATGGAGAAATTTTATGACAATCTTAAAAGTACGCCGTTCGCCTTTTACTGCTGACGGAGCTGCTCCGGATTTTTCAGAACAACCCGAATTGAATCTTGAACAGCATCAACCGGTGGAGATTATGTCTCGTGAAGCTGAAAGTTTTCCATATCATACGGAAAATGATGCAGACCATTTTGCTGCATCTGATGAATCGCCTGAAAAAAAATTAGTAGTACGGTCTCGTATGCGTAGAAAATCACCCAGCGAAGGAAGTGCTCCTGAAGGGGAAAAAAGAACACGCCGTCAATCTTCTATGCGGAGAACATATACTCGAACGCAAGACGCTGCTGCGGTAACAGATGGGAATGCCGGTTCCGACGACAATGAAAACAAACTGAAACTGGTTATTAACGATTTGACCCGTATGGGTATGCATGCCCTGCGTGATTTAGCGGCGCAGTACGGTATACCGCATGAAGATATGGTTGCGATGAAGAAACAGGAAATTATCTTTTTTATCTTGAAACATCATACCGAAAGCGGCGGAATTATCTTTGCCTCAGGCGCTTTGGAAATTCTACCCGACGGTTACGGCTTTTTGCGTTCGCCGCAGAATAGCTATTTGTCCGGTTCCGACGATATTTATATTTCGCCGAGCCAGATACGGTTGTTCAATCTTAAAACGGGAGATACCGTATACGGGCAAATTCGTTCACCTAAAGAGGGGGAACGCTTTTTTGCCCTGCTGCGGGTTGAGTCGGTAAACTTTGAGGATGTATCTATTGCTCAAAGCCGCATTCCCTTCGATAACCTTACCCCGCTGTATCCCCGCCAAAAACTTAATCTGGAAACAACAAGTGAACTTTACTCAACCCGCATTATGGATTTGTTTTGTCCGATCGGGAAAGGGCAACGTTCTTTGATTGTCGCTCCTCCTCGTACCGGTAAAACGATACTGATGCAGCAAATTGCGAATGCGATAACACAAAATCACCCTGAAGTATATCTCATCGTTTTGCTGATTGATGAACGGCCGGAAGAAGTTACCGATATGGAGCGAACGGTGCACGGCGAGGTTATCTCCTCTACTTTCGATGAACAGGCAACGAGGCATGTACAGGTTGCGGAAATGGTATTGGAAAAGGCAAAGCGGTTAGTCGAACACAAAAAAGATGTGGTGATCCTACTTGATTCCATCACACGTCTTGCCCGTGCGTATAACCAAACGGTACCGACTTCCGGTAAGGTGTTATCCGGCGGTGTCGACTCGAATGCATTGCATAAGCCCAAGCGCTTTTTCGGCGCTGCCCGTAATATCGAAGAAGGCGGCAGTTTGACCATTATTGCTACGGCTTTGATAGAGACCGGCAGTCGTATGGATGAAGTTATCTTTGAGGAGTTTAAAGGAACGGGCAATATGGAAATCAACTTGGATCGCCGATTATCCGACCGGCGCATATTCCCTGCAATTAATATTAAGAAGTCGGGCACTCGCAAAGAAGAACTTTTGATTAATGAGGCTGATTTGCAGCGGATTTGGTTGCTGCGAAAGGTCATCAATCCGATGGATGATCTTGAAATTATGGACTTACTTCTTGACAAAATGAAGAAAAGTAAGAATAATGAAGTGTTCTTGAAATTGATGAATTCCGGAACCATGCAGTAATACGGTCTTGGCTGATTGAGACTGAAGTGGTATAGTAATGCTCCTTTCGGGGGTAGTGTGTAAGAGGTATATAATGAAAAAAGATATTCATCCTAATTATGTAGAAACAACAATTACGTGCGCATGCGGAAATGTTATTCAGACACGGTCTACAGAAAAAGATATTAAAGTTGAAATTTGTTCTGCCTGCCATCCTTTCTTTACCGGTAAACAAAAATTGGTAGACACTGCAGGACGTATCGATCGCTTTAAGAAACGCTATAACATTAAAGACTAACAGTCTGTTGTTCCGTAGAAGCAAAACACTAAAACGGATTGGTTTTAGTGTTTTGTTTTTTTATGAGGGTGATGGTGGCGTATGTGATTACAAAACGATATACAACCGGCGAAGAAATTGTAAATGCAATAACGCATGGCATTGGGACGTTGCTTTCGATTGCCGGTTTACTACTCCTTATTATTCGGGCTGTTCATTATGCACCTTATGAATACCAAGCGCGATGTATTGTCGGCTTTACGATATTCGGTTCTTCGTTAATTATTTTATATTTGTTTTCAACACTCTATCATGCCTTACCGCTCGGTACAAAAAAAGTATTCGGCATATTTGATCACTGTTCGATTTATATCCTTATCGCCGGAACTTATACCGCTTACTGCCTTACTGCGCTGCGGGGAGCGGTTGGTTGGGCTATCTTAGGTGTTATTTGGGGATTGGCCATAGTTGGTATTGTGCTTTATTCCGTATTCGGCAGTAGGGTGCGCGTATTATCAGTTGTTACCTATATTCCGATGGGGTGGCTTATCATATTCGCTGCAAAGCCGCTGAAGGAACAACTCCCTCTATTAAGTTTCCGTTTTTTGGTTTTAGGCGGTGTGCTCTATACTGTCGGCTGCGTT
>CAUVKE010000328.1:0-2558 GCA_963552415.1 uncultured Treponema sp. | reverse complement strand
CTTTTCCGCCGCGCATCCGGTCGGAGCGCTCTTTAAACGTCCGCTGCACGCAATACTCCCGCTTTTTACGCCCGTGCAGGCGGAGAACGCTGCCCTCGCCGCCGCCGCTTTTAAATACCGCTTTCCCGATGTGCCGGAAGATTTAATCGAAAATGGGCTTTCAAAGGCATGGCTTCCCGCGCGCTTCCAGCTTTTAAGTATCAAACCTCTGATTGTCCTCGACGGGGCGCACACGCATAACAGCATACGGACTTGCGCAGACACGTTTTTTTCTCTTCTCAACAACGGCTCCGGCGCGCCGTCCGTATCCGATACACCATCCCATACCAAACCGATACTGGTGTTTGCCTGCGCGGCCGACAAAGACCCCGCCGATTTTGCGCCGATATTCTACGGCAACATTGCTCACCTCTACCTCACCGTGCCGGGCTCGTTTAAAAAGGGTAATTTAGAAAAAACCGTCGGCGCATTTACGCAGGTTTTCGGGAATGAGAACAATGTTGTAATGGAAGCGAGCGAAGATTTTAACGCGATATTAAAGAAGGCCTTTACCCACAGCATTGCCGAAAACCGACCACTGCTGATTACGGGTTCATTTTATCTGGCGGCGGAAGCGCAATGCGTATATTCTGCTGAGGGTTTTCAGGATCGGGAAACTCAAGGCTGACCGCGTAAAGCTGCAAACTCACCGGTGGAGCTTCCGCTCCCTGCGGCGCATACAGCGGATCTCCCGCAATGGGAAGTCCGGCTGCGGCCAGATGAGCGCGCACTTGGTGCCGGTATCCGCGGGAAAGACGGCAGTACACCCGAATCACGGGCGGAGACGGACGGGATTCGCAGGCGGTTTGAGGCACAGTATCGTTTCCGCCGATCGAGAACGGCAGCATATCAACCGCTTCGATCACCGTCGTATACAGCCGCCCGTCTTTTTTGTAATGCCGCGAGCCGGGAAAAACCGGAGCGACCCTTTTTGCACCGGGGCCGAAATTTCTAAACTGACTTTCCAGCGCAAGCGGTAACTTTGCTGCTATACCTTCCTGAACAGCCATCCGGTTTACGGCCGCATCAGGTCGGCACTGCTCTACGAACGCACAATAGGTTTTTATCATCTGCCCCGCTTCCTGCCGGGCAGCAAGAAAATCATATACCGCCTGATCCTTTGCAAAAAGCACAAGACCCCGCGTATCCGTATCGAGCCGGTGCAGCAGCCCCGCCTCAATCTCCTTTTTCCCGTGTACCCGCGCCTCCCGACTGCGCAATCCGTATTCGATGGCTGGCTCTTGTGCATCTATCTGCGTAGCATCGAGTAGCGCATCTGTCTGCATACCATCAGATATACCATCGGACGGAGCATTTTCCTTTGCCTTAGCGCGGTGCAAAAACCAGTACACCAGCGTATTGCGTTCGTCCGCTCGGAGCGGCGCGGTGGGAAGATGCGGCGTCTTATACACAACCGCCCAATGAGCGGTTTCCCGTACAATACAGGGTTCCGCTCTATTGTAATCGATAGCCGCGGTTATAGCCGCCTTTTCGGCACACATTTCAGTAGTTTCGTTTCCCATAGACGCCTCAGCTATTCCCCCTGTGACTGCTGCGTCTGCAAAAGGCGCAGGACAGTCAGGAATTTTCGGGGCGGCGGGGCGGTAAAAACCGCTTTTTCCCGTGTTGAAGGGAGTGTAATACCGAGTCGGTACGCATGAAGCATCAACCCGTACGATTTCCACTCTGCCTCTTTTTTTCCATAAAGCGGGTCTCCGACCACCGGACAACCGATAAACCGCGCGTGTAATCTAATTTGATGAGTTCTGCCGGTATCGATTTTAAAGAGTACCAGCGCATACCGCCCATACACCCGCAGTATCTTATAACGGGAGCGGGCGTATTTTCCTTTAGACAGATCGCCTGAGGCAGCAAACCGAATACGGCTATGCCCGTCGCGGAATACCGACGTTTCGATAATACCGGCCGGCTTTTCCGGTACGCCGTTCAGTATTGCAAGATAATATTTTTCCGTGCGTCGCAGTTTAAATTCATCTTTTAAAAAGGCTTCTGCCTCGGCACTGCGGGCGGTAATAAGGATACCGGAGGTATCCTTATCCAGCCGATGAACGATACCTGCACGCAAGAGTTCGGCAAAGTTCCCCCTCCCCTGCTCCGGTTCGAGTAAGCAGGCGAATGCATCATGGATAGGCGACATGTGCAAGCGGTAATACGCGAGCGCCTGCACCAGCGTCCCCGTCCAGTTGCCCGCCGCAGGGTGCGTTACCATACCGGCCTGCTTATTCACTACAATGACATCGTTATCTTCGTACAAGACACGGATCGGAATGTATTCGGGGATAAGAACATCGGGGAGCGGATTTTCCCATATCAGTGTGATACGGTCGCCCGCTTGCACCGTGCTTGAAAGTTTTGCCTGCCGCCCATTGAGCTGCACGGATTGCATCCCCGTTTTCAGCTGCGAACGAGTCATACCGGTAAGAATACTGCTGCAAAACGCATCAAGCCTCAGCTTGCCGGTACCTTCCGGCGCCTCAAGCTCAAATACTTTAGTCATA
>CAUVKE010000327.1:0-2566 GCA_963552415.1 uncultured Treponema sp. | reverse complement strand
ATACGTAGTCAATTCACAGGTTATTCTGACCGGTTATTTTACCGACAGTAATTCAAGTTCAAAGACCAAATAACTATCGGGAGGGATAACCCCGCCGGCTCCGCGTGAACCGTATCCAAGTTCCGGCGGAATAACGATTGTCCGTTTTTCACCGACAGCCATTTGCACCGCCTGTTGATCGAAGCCGGCAATGAGCTGCCCCGCTCCTGCGACAAATTTCAGCGGCTCATGCATATCCGAATCATCGAACACCGTACCGTCAAGCAAAGAGCCTTTATATTTCATGCTCAAAGTTTTGCCTGTTTGAGCCTTAGCCCCTTTTCCTTCTTTTGTAATGGTATAGAAGACACCATTTTCGTTCTTAACGGCATTGGGGAACTTCTGTTTTATCAAAGCCTCATATTTTTCTTTCTTTTGAGCGGCGCGCTGCTTTGCCCGTTCCGTTGCTCCTGCAAGATAGGTATTAAAATCCTTCTGGGTTGCGGTAAACTTTTGAGCCTCAGATCCTTTACGGATAATCGATATGGAATTCATTCGGTCACCTTGCGCGATTTTATTCACAACATCTTGGCCTTTTACAACCCTGCCGAATACCGTATGTTTTCCATCAAGCCATGGTGTCGGTACGTGGGTAATAAAAAACTGCGATCCGTTGGTTCCCGGTCCTGCATTCGCCATCGAAAGGATACCGGCGCTATTGTGTTTGAGGTTGTCGGCAAACTCATCAGGAAAGCGGTAACCCGGCCCGCCTGTCCCCTTCCCTTCGGGATCACCGCCTTGAATCATAAAATTCGCAATGACACGGTGAAAAATCAAACCGTCATAAAAGGGCTTCCCGTTTGCTGCATCCAATGTCCCTTCTGCTAATCCGACAAAGTTACATACCGTCATGGGTGTTTCTTTATAGAACAATTCCACAACAATATCACCCCTGTTCGTATCGATAACGGCATAGACGCCGTCCTTTTGTAATTCAGCACTTATTGCATTCATTTTCTTTCCTTTTTCAGAATCTCCCGTTAAAATAATTGCAGCAGCAGCTGCTGTCGCAATAATCAAAAAAGTAATCGGTACAACCAATACCGCAATTTTATTCAATCGCATAGTTCCTCCATCAAGATGCTGCAAAAAAATCTAAGGAAAACCTCTAAAAAACTGAAGTTTTTAGAGGTTCCCACTATTCTCGTATTGCGCAATGAACCATCCGTACACCGCTTCGCCCCGTGTCTTAAAGGAATTTTGTACCCGTTCCCGGAAAACGGAAGGGGCGGTAAAGTCGGCACGTGTTAGCATATGTATCAGCAAATATTCTCCAAGGTCGGTTACGGCAATCGACGCCTCTAAATTTTCAGGTTCAATCGCTTTAAATATCGAATACTTTAATACACCGATATTTGTAGAAATAAACCCTGCAGAATCGGCATCCGAGCAAAACCGATAACGATAGGTGTTTTTACCGAAAGTCAAATCTTTTTGCAGCACATAGACTGAAAAATCCGATGCAGGATTATCAACAGGATCGGCAATTCTACCTTCCGTTTTAGGATCGCCGATAATATACGATGCTTCGTAGAGCGTCCGCATCTTTTTTCGACTGCTCGAATAATACTGCAGCCCTTCCAACTTTGAAATAGAACGAAGAATATGGGATATTTTATTTACATCCTTTATTCCGCCCTGCGTTTTTTTATGCAGATACAGAGCCTCTATCAAAAAAGCAGGATTACCCCTGTTCCGGTTTTCTGCAAATGTCTGGGGCACAGCAAAAAGCGGCACGAGCCGAGGCGCAGCGTTTTCTTTATTATACACTGAGCGGAAAAGATGTCCTTGCTTAAGCAATTCTATCCGCCGCTCAGCGGATAGAAACGAATCCAGTGTCGAAATCACCGAATCCGGTACATTACCGATATCCTGCGCAAAAAGAGAATAGCTTGTCAAAAGAGCAAGAAGAGCAAGACAACGCCTCATTCACTAAAGCCCTTTATATAATACACGCACTTGTTTGTATAAACCGTCACCTTCACTCTTTGTGTCGACATCCCGAATATCGGCAAGCGTACTGTGGATAAGCCTACGTTCATAGGGATTCATCGGTTCAAGCAAGACCGAAGCCTTTGTTGTTACAACTTGATCGGCGGTGGTATAGGCAAGCCGTACCAGTGATTCTTCACGGCGAAGCCGATAATTTTCACAATCGAGCATAATTCGTTCGGAAATACCGATTTTACCGGCATACACATTCGCAATCAGCTGGAGTGCATCCAGATTTTTTCCCTTCTTTCCGATTAAAATAGCAGAATCCTGAGATGAAAGCCGTAGCAACAGCTTATGTTCTTCATGTGAAAGAATTTCAACGTTTGCAGTATACCCCATTGTATGAATAAGCTCGCCGAGAAACTTTAATAAATCAGCTTCTTTATCCATAGCAGCCTCTCGAAAAGAAGGCTGTTGAGACACGTTTCCTGCGGGTTTCCCTAAAGCCGCTTTATCGTCGATATGCACGCGAATTTTAGCATAGCCTTTCTTAAAAAGCGAGTTTTTTTGAATTTCGACGATTTCCACATCG
>CAUVKE010000326.1:0-2571 GCA_963552415.1 uncultured Treponema sp. | reverse complement strand
CGATTTCCCTGATTGCCTGTACGTTTGGCCTTGCATGGAGAATGCTTGCTGTATACAGTATTATAGATGTAAAGAAACTGTTTTTTATCGCAACTGTATTTTATTCGGCATACTTTATCCTATTCCTTGTAATGCAAAAAGAATACTCTTTTAAAGACCTCTATGCGTATGCAGCGGCACTAGTGTACTCGGTTTACTTTTTTGCCTACGCGCTTTCAGCGGTAACGGCGGTCAACTGTGCCTTTGATACCTCATCGCCGGTAGCAACCGTAATAGTCGAGAACCGACAAGAAAAAATAGTCTATACCTACCGAGGTTTACTCGGTATACCATGGCAGTATGATAAGTAGACTGACAGAGCCATTGGAAATACTTGAGGGAATCTTTAGAAACTGAGGGAACCAATATGTTGCAAACAACTATCTTAGATTTAGAAGCACAAGAAGCCTTATCTTTCTTCTTAGATTCAAAAATATATTGTTCATTGGATTTTCCTCCGTATATCTCTTTTGGTACATTCCTAACTTCTATTAATAACTTTCTATCGAATCACCCTGATATACTCAAGCACGCACATCCCGAGAATTATGAGAATGTCAATTATATCATAGCATCAAATAAAGATGGAAAATACGATTGGAGACCTTTTGAACTGATTAATCCTATTCTGTATGTACAGCTTGTAAGAACAATTACAGAAGAAACACATTGGCAAGACATCTGTAAACGATTTAAAGATTTTGCTGCAAATCCAGACATAGAATGTATGAGTATTCCCGTCGTTGAAAATACATTGCAAACAAATCAGAAAGCGCAGATATTAGTATGGTGGGAAAATATTGAACAACGCTCAATTGAATTATCTTTAAATTATGAGTACCTTATTGAAACTGATATAACAAACTGTTACGGCGCACTCTATACCCATTCGATAGCATAGGCATTACACACAAAAGACAGAGCAAAACAACAAAGACGGGAAAATTTAATCGGCAATATCATAGATAAATACATTCGTGCAATGCGTTATGGTCAAACAAATGGCCTTCCGCAAGGTTCTGTTTTGATGGATTTTATTGCTGAAATGGTACTGGGGTATATTGACACATTGTTATCCGATCGGATTAAAGCAAATGATATTACCGATTATCATATTTTACGTTATCGTGATGATTATAAGATATTTGTCAATAACCCTCATACAGGGGAACGTATCTTAAAAATAATAACTGAAATTCTTGCTGAATTTGGAATGAAACCTAACACATTAAAGACAAATACATATGATAATATAATTTTGAATTCAATCAAAAAAGATAAAATTGCCTGGTTGATAAAGAAACAATCTCATAAAGATTTACAGAAACATTTGCTGCTAATATACAAACATACATTAGAATATCCCCAAGCAGGAAGTTTAATAGAACCTTTACAAGATTTCTATTTTCGAATACAGAAAATCAATGCTTTACAAAATCATTCTAAATCATTAATAGCTATCATCGTCGATATAGCGTATCGCAATCCACGAACGTATGCAATATGTGCAGCGATGTTAAGCATATTATTAACTCGACTGCAAAACAAAAGTGAGCAAAAAGAAATTATTACTAAAATAAAAAATAAATTTAATCTGGTTCCAAATACAAGCAGTATGCTTATATGGCTGCAGCGAATAAGTTTATTTTTTGAAGCTGACATTGGCTATGATGATGCTTTATGCCGTTTGATTCATCATGCTTTTAAAGGAAGAGATCGGGTTTATCTAGCGGATGCTGATATAAATCAAATCTGGAATATGGATTGGGTAAGTTCTGAGGAATTAAAAACCATATTAAGAGCAAATAGCATTATCAATAAAACAGAATTCAAAAAACTCTCAAGAGAAATCTTGTTAAACGAGATAGAAGCTTCATTGATAAGAAACTATTAGATAAAATTATTAACAAATCAGTTGCTTACTATTTCTTCAGCTGTTCAATCTCTTCAAAAAGTTTATGCACATTACAAGACGACACGAAGGTATCTTCATCCTTCTTATTTCTTTCTTCCAATTTCAGCACCGTTGTATTACTTTGTATTTTCCGAGTTTTTCTTGGCATAAAACAGCTCCTTCAATACATTGACGTTCACAAGCGGTAAGGCACCGAATTTGTCAGCATTATACAGCTTTTTGCGCGAAACTCCTTTGCGGATATCCATGTAATCAGTGATGCTATTGTATACTCTATTCCCCGTATCCGTTTATTCATAAAATACAAGCGGTTTTTGCTGAAACGTTGCAAAAATGAGGGTTTATTGAACGGGGAAGCTTTGACGGTATAGGTAAACCGGAACCTCTAAAGGGTGAACTGAATGGTTTTTGGAGCCGCCGTATTGATGAAGTGAATAGGCTTGTATATCGAGTGAGTACAAATACTTTAGAAATCCTTTCCTGCCACGGACATTACGAGAATTAATTGCTGGTACCAATATCCCGCATCGATCATTTTTTGTAAATAGATGGGCATTTCTAAAAACTCGGTTAGATTTTTAAAGATTTTCTATAATATATAGAAGGCTTTACAGTAA
>CAUVKE010000325.1:0-2573 GCA_963552415.1 uncultured Treponema sp. | reverse complement strand
AAGGTTGAACGGCCTCCTTATATTCTGCGGGGCTGCTAAAAAATAGCCTGATGTGTTTACCCTATCTTGATACTTATTCTTCGACGGGAACTTTGATAAATGCCTGCCCGGGATCGATTTCCTCGCGGATCATCTTGATGACGTCTTCGCTCGGCGCATCCAGCAATACTGCCTTGGAAATATCGAGGTCAAAGCCGGTGTTTTCCAGTACGTCTTCGGGGGAAGAAGTCGGATAATATCCCGCTAAGTACATCCGTTTGGTCTTATCGTCAAACTTGAGGATACCGCGGTCGGTAACAACGGCGATCGGGCCTCTGTTTCCCGGAAGACCGAGCTTTTCACGTCCGCCGGGGCCGTCTCCCCATCCGGCGCTGGTGATGTAGTCAATTTTGTCGATAAACCGGCGTTTTTCATGCTGCATCATAATAACGGTGTTGGAATAGGTTGCGATACCGTTTGCACCGCCCGAACCGGTAAACCGGGTAATCGGATTATGATAGTCGCCGATACAGGTTGAGTTTACGTTTCCGTAGGGATCAATCTGTGCACCGCCGATAAAGGCGATCATGCGCTCTTTATCATTCAGCCACTCGTTTGCTTCAAAACCGATAAAACGGACGTTCGGCCATTGTACACCGCAATGAGCCATCAGCCGGTTATCGCCGACGCTGCGCGGTACTTCAATCGGCGCGCAGTCCATCAAACCGCTTTCTACAATCAACCGGCAATTCGGAGCAAAGATCCGTTTTGCTAACGACGCTCCGATTAAAGGAAGACCGGTACCTACAATAACAATCTGACCGTCTTTAATGGTCTTCGCGATTGTAATTGCCTGCATTTCTTTATTGGTATAGTTCTTATAATTTGCCATCTTACTTCTCCTCCTTTACAAGCTTTGCCGCATAGCCAAATCCCTGCACGACCTTCAGGTTTGCCAATCTGCTTGCTCCCAGTTTATCGATATATTCGGTATGATCTTTTACGCCGTATACCCATTCCTGCAAGTAGGCTTTAAAGTCTTCTTCGGTCTTGGTAACACTGTCATACATTTTGTAGAAATTCGCATCGTAGTCATAATAGTTATAGCACTGAGCGGGATGAGCGCCGTAGGGTGTGTGAACAACCGCATCAACACAGAACTGCGGAATTGAGTTTTTACTCGGATCTTTTCTGATTTCTTCTTCGGTTACGAGCTCTTCGCACGTTACGATACATTTTTTCGCCGCAATTGCGATGTCGATATCGTGGAATTCATCACCTTCGATGGAACAGGTTCCATCAATAGAAGCCTTCTGCACGTGGATGATTGCGGTATCCAAGCGCGGCACCGGAACGGCAACAACCTTTTCACCGGGGTTAAAGGGATTTTCAACCTCTACCAATTTATCATTGGGGAGACGCGGGTCTTTTGCACGCTCTTCTTTACTGATACCCCATTTGTTTACCAAGTCTGAACCCTGCATCAGCCGTACCGGAAGATAGGGAAGACCGAGAGAAGATGCGTGGAGCATCAGCATCAGCACATCCTGCGAATAGTCTTCCAACAGCATTTTTTTATTTTTTTCTATTTCGTTGCGGAAGCGGCGCGCTACGTTCGTATAGCCGGAGTTTGCAATATAGCAGTTAATAAAGGCCTTTACCCTTCCTTCACCGATCAGCATATCCCAGTCGCCGCCCGCAGGACCGGAATACCCGATAAAATCACCTAAACCTTGCCGCAGAATTTCATTTACCGCCGCATAAGGCTTACGATTCGTCGTAAAACCGCCGAAACAAAGCACGTCGCCCGATTTTACATACGTTTTAATCGCATCGTGTAATGACATAACCTTACTCATAATACATCTCCTTCCAACTATGATATTGTAGAAAGAGGAAACGCACACAAAACCGGCGTTTCCTCCGCATTATTACTTGCCGAAAATCAGCATAAAATAACCGGCTGCAACCGCCGAGCCGATAACACCGGCCACATTCGGCCCCATTGCGTGCATCAGCAGGAAGTTCGTCGGATTTTCGGACGCACCCACCGTTTGCGAAACGCGCGCAGCCATCGGTACCGCCGAAACACCGGCTGAACCGATTAACGGGTTAATTTTGCCGCCGGTAACAATATACAAGAGCTTTCCAAGCAAAATACCGCCGACGGTGGACATACAGAATGCAAACAATCCCATAAAGATAATGGAAATAGTTTGCAACCGCAGGAACAATGCACCGTTGGCAGTCGCGCCGACTGTGACGCCGAGCATAATGGTAACGATATTGATCAACGCATTTTGAGCCGTATCGGATAAGCGCTGTACAACGCCGGACTCTCTAAAGATATTGCCCAACATCAGCATACCGAGCAGCGGAGCAACCGAGGGAAGCAGCAATGAAGTAAACAAAACGGTTCCGATGGGGAATACGATTTTTTCAGTCTTGCTTACCTTCCGCAGCTGCTTCATTTTAACCGCCCGTTCTTTCTTCGTCGTCAAAAGCTTCATAATCGGCGGCTGAATCATCGGAATCAGAGCCATATACGAATAGGCTGCAACGGCAATAGGCGCCAGCAATTCGGGAGCCAAGTT
>CAUVKE010000324.1:0-2573 GCA_963552415.1 uncultured Treponema sp. | reverse complement strand
TGTCGGTTTTGGAACCTTTGAGTACCCATTGCAGCAAGACAAGTTCGGCGGCAGCAGGCGCGGCAGACGCACGGGAACGGTTTGCGGCTTGGTTGGTTGTACCATCGGTGGCCAAAGATGCAGTCGTCCCTGACGCACTGAGAGGCGCTGTCTGCCGCTTTACTCGCAGTGTTTTCTTTACGGTATTTATCGAATCGATTACCATATCGGCGGCGCCGCTTTGCGGCAGCAGCGCATACAGAGTATCACCTTCCCGCATACGCCGTACTTTTACCAAATAGGCAAAAGCTTTGCCGCTTAAAGTGAGCATACCGTTACTGTCCGGCTCTTGCTCGATAATAAATTGCTTCATCGCTTCGTAATACCGATTTATGAAGCATTCTTCAACTCGGCGATAGCTTTTTCTTGAGCCGCTTCTTCCTGCATTTGACGTACGCTTTTGCTATTTTTCAGCAGCTGCGGCAAAGTTCCGCTTTTAAGAATTTTGACAGCCTCTTGCAGCGGCGCGTCATATTCAATATCAGCTGCCGGTGCGGTATGCGTTCTATTGTATTCCTGCCGAATCAAGATGCGGAGCAACGCTTTGTTTAGGGAATATTCTTTTGCGAGCGATTCCGCATATCGGGTAATCTGCGCCGCGGTTAAATCCTTGTTTTTCTTTACATAGTTCGAAATTTTTTCATCCTTGAACAATTTTTCAAGATTCTTTTCATCATCTGCCGATAACGGCGGAAACAGCGCCGCTTCCTTGTCCGGTTTAATGCCGGTTTTGTCGATATTGGCGTCGCTCGGGGTATAATAGCGCGAAATGGTCATTTTAAAGGAATCTTTTTGCGTTAAATCGAAGATCTGCTGCACGGAACCCTTTCCATAACTGGTTTCTCCGACAAGGTATGCGCGCTTATAGTCCTTTAAGGCGCCTGCCAATATTTCCGAAGCGCTCGCAGACCCTTTATTGATGAGTACGACAAGCGGCACATCCGCAAACACCGCATCTATCGCAGCATTGGTGTTAAACTCAAGGTTTTGTTGCGGAATACGCGACTTTGTCGAAACAATTAAGCCTTCTTTGATAAACAGACTCGCCGTATCGACTGCTGCGGTGATAAGCCCTCCCGGATTATTCCGCAGATCGAGCACTAACTTTGTTACCCCTTCCGCCTGCAAACTTTCCATTGCTTCCCGTATACGGCGGCTGCCGTTGGGATTAAATTCTATTAGACGGATATAGCCGATATCTTTATCAAGTTTCATGTATTTAATGGTCGGCACTTCAATCCGTGCCCGCACCAGCTTAGCCGGAAATTCCATATTCTTTCCCCGCCGGACGGTTACCGTAATGGATGAGCCGATTTTTCCGCGGAGCTTTGCGACAACATCCGCCGTCGTCATCTCGATCACGGATTCGCCTTCGATTTCGGTGATGAGGTCTTCTGCTTGAATACCGGCTTTCCATGCAGGGGTTCCTTCGAGGGCGGAGGCAACTTCAATATAGGCTGGACGTTCGGATGTTGAAACGGTCGGCTTGGTAAAAGTGATGCCTATGCCGCCGAAGTAGCCGGTTGTCGTATCCTGCAGCCCGACACCGGTTAAACTACTGTTGTCGATATACATGGTATACGGATCCTTGAGCGCATTGAGCATTCCTTCTGCTGCACCCTGAAAGAGCACCTCAGGTTTTACCTCATCAACATAATAACGCTGGAGCGCCTCATTTAAGTATTGTAGGTATTGCATATACGGTATCGTACTTTGCCCCTGCTCCTGCTGAGATTGTGCAAAGATAGACGGCGCATACGATACGGTAGAAATAAGGATAACGGAGAATAAACAGGTAATAATCCAAATTTTTTGCGGTTTCATGGAAAATATTTTCTATTATATTGGGAAATTGTCAAGCCTTTTAGCGAGCGGTTTTATGCATTGATGATAAAATACTCGTGTCCGGTATTTTTGATAAAACGCTGTAGGTCGCCGGAATCGATAAAAACCGTCGCGGTGTTTTCATTCGGATGAAAGGTTAAAATACGGTATTTGTCGAGCATTTCTCTGTCAAAGTATACGGTTACGTCATGCGCGGTATTGTTTAATAGGCCGAACGGCGACACTACCCCTGCTGCAAGACCGAGCTTTTCCGCCAGCAATTCTGCAGAGCCGAACTTAAATTCTTTTTCTTCGAGCATTTCTGCGCACTTTTTCATATCAAGCCGTTTTACATCATCCATAATGAGTAGGATGCACCGCTTTTTATTTCTGTTCCGTAAAAAGAGCGTTTTTGTTCTGCAGCCTTCTTTGCCTTCGATGTATTTATCGGCTTCTTCGGTGGTCAATGCCGGCGGATGTTCAACTACTTCGTAGTTGATTCCCATATCCTGTAATGCCTTGTAAACTTGTTCGGCGGGTGTCATAAAAATCTCCTTATGCTTCTTATATGAAAACTTCTAAAAACTTCAGTGTTTCGAGGTTTTCTTTGGTGTTCTTTAAGTACTATAGCATAAATAAAAAAACACAACACATCCTGTGCGAAATTTTATTCGTGCGGTTTAATACCCCGACGCTTGCGTCGGGGGTGT
>CAUVKE010000323.1:0-2585 GCA_963552415.1 uncultured Treponema sp. | reverse complement strand
TCATGCGTCCGCTTGCACTTCGATGGGAACCGGTTGCTCAGATTGAACTTGATTTAAGACTGCGCGATACTGATGCGGAAGCTCCTGCTTTCTTTACGCTGCGGTTATGCAACAATGCCCGCCTACTGCAAGAGTACGATTTTATCTTTTCGGTGTTATATAGTGAAGAACCTGCGCCGGAGGATCGGAGCGCCGTGGTGCGGACTCATTTTGAGAACGGGCGGATGATTTCTGCCGAAACAACAAAAAGCACACAAACCATCGCACTCAGCCGGTATCGAAACGGTGTTTTGTCTCAAAAAGAATATGATTATGACGGTGACGGATTTTTTGAAGTGCTGGAGCAGTACGGAAAGAAGGGGGCACTTGAAAAAATTTCGGTTGATACCAATAAAAATAAGGTATTTGAATATTATGAAGTGTATAAAACGGACGGCAGCGTCATAAAAAAATGGGATGGAAATGAAGATGGTACGCCGGAAATTCAGTACACGCAATTTCCGTCGGGGAATGCTCAAACGGTCTGGACTCACCGTTATTCGGGTTTGCCGGTATCGATTTATTATAAAGGTGGAGTCCCTGAGCGGCTGACCATCGGCAGAACAAATGTGCCGTTGATAAAAGATCCTTCGTATAACGTATATTGGCTTGGAATGCGTCCTCCTTTTTCGGATACGGTAACCGAACAGCTTTCAAGATTGTTTAATGACAATGATGCCGGTGTGGAAGCACAGACAGTGCTGATCGGAAGTTATGAATTATATGCCGTCCGTTCCGGCGGTGCCGTATTCGTACAGATGCTTACAGCCCCTGTTACGGTAGAGGAGAGAAGGTGAAGCGCCCCTTATTTTTATTATCCGTCCTGTTGATTGCCTTGTTGTGCTTTTACTCCTGCGCAACGGTTACGCCGTCTTTTCCCCCAAGTATCGATTATACGGACAGCCGCAGTGTCACGCGGGAGCTTGAAGCTGTTCGCAGCCTTATTGAAGAAAAACCGCTTAATGCCCTGCTGCGGGCAAAGCGTTTAATACTGTATACCGAAAATACCGATGAAACGAACACACTGTATCAAGAGGCTAAAAGCAATGTTGAGAAACTCTTCCTGCAGACAGTAGAAGACGGCAAATGGGAAGAAGCACTCAAAATATTCCGCTCGCTTACCGCATTAGGGCATCCGCCCGCGCAGTGGAGTGAGAAAAAACTCATGTCGGCACAGCAAAACAAATGGAAGGAGAAAAAATTTGATGCGCTGATTCAGGATACCGCCCGATTATCAAACGGAGTGAATGATGCGCCGTCGTTGGAAACGGTTCGAAAGATGATGAAAGGAACCGTAACGGTGTGGGTTGACCGCGGTATGACGATTGAAAAAGGTTTGGGAAGAGCAGACCGAATGATCGGGTCGGGCTTTTTTATCGACGCTAACGGCTACCTCATTACAAACTATCATGTTATTCAAAGCGAAGTTGATCCCGAATACGAAGGGTTTTCCCGTGTGTACATCAAGCGTGCGGAAAATCCTACGGTGCGGATACCGGCAAAGGTAGTCGGCTGGGATACGATCTTCGATCTCGCGCTTCTTAAAACGGAAATTGATCCCGAAGTTTATTTTCAGCTCGGCTCTTCGGAAGACTTAAACATCGGCAGCAGAATATATGCAATCGGCTCGCCCGCCGGATTGGAGCAGACGCTTACTTCCGGTATCGTGTCGGCACAAAACCGGCGTCTTTTATCTTTGGGCAGCGTATTGCAGATTGATGCGCCCGTTAATCACGGCAGCTCAGGCGGGCCGATTATCGATGAGGCGGGTAGGGTACAGGCGATTGTGTTTGCCGGTCTCGAACGCAACGAAGGCCTAAACTTTGCAATACCGGTGGAGCTGCTGCGCCTTATTCTCCCTCAGCTTTACGCAGGCGGCGAAACCGTTCATGCGTGGATGTCCTCTTATGGAGTTTCCATAAAGGAATCGCCGCAGCAGGAGGCCGGAACGGAACTGGTCTATGCAGTGCCGGGTTCCTCCGCGTCTGTTATTCCCGCCGGTTCCGTTATTACTCATCTGAATGGCCGGAAGGTTCCTAACTTGGAAGCACTGCAGGCCGAGCTGATGCGGCTGGCTGCCGGTACTATCGTTAAGGTTTCAGGCTATGCGCCCCTGCATACTTCTTCTACAAATGATGCTCGGTCTTCCGGTTTAGGCACTGATGAGGCAGGCAATACCGGAAATGCAAACGTCAGCACCGGCAATACGGCAGGTGTTACGAGTGACGCCGTCGGCAATATCGGCGGGGCGGAACAGCGCGAACATCGTTGGGAAAAAATACGGCAGGATTGGTATGTACAGCTTGAAGCCCGTCCCAAACAGCCTGCCGAACTGGTGTATCAAAAGGACAGCAAAGCTCGGGCTATGCTGCCGGCGTACGGTATCTACCTTGAAAGCGCCGGCGGAAAAAAATCTTTTCGGATAACGGAAGTTATTCCAGGCAGCTACGCCGATGAAACAGGCTTTTCCGCCGGAGACTATCTTGAAATTCACAAGATGGAAGTACAAAAAGACGAGGAAGCGCTCTTTACCCGGATTTATACCA
>CAUVKE010000322.1:0-2585 GCA_963552415.1 uncultured Treponema sp. | reverse complement strand
ATCCAACCGCTTGTATCGATGCGCCGATTTTAGCGATTGTTTCGTTAAAGTATTCTGCCATATCGGTGATTTCGTCATTGCCCGTAACCGGCAACCGTACCGTCAAGTCGCCCTCACCTTGCGCAATATTTTTCAAAGCAGCCACTACGATCCCTATCGGCTTTACCACGGTATGAGCGATAAGGTAGACGATAATAAGAGCCGTAAGTAAGATAATTACGCCGATACCGATCATTTCAAGTCGCAGTGCGTTTACCGTACCCATAAATTCATTGACGGGTGCACGAATAATAACATGCCAATTTGTTGTTTTCATTGTTGCGAACGAAGCTATATAAGATATCTTTTTATAGTCATAAAATCCTACTTCACTTGCACTGCTGTCTAAAGCATGTTGTGTAAATTCAGCCAAAGAACTCAACGCATTATTTGTTTTTGCACTATTTAAGATATTATCTTGTGCCGCAACCAGATCAAAATTTTTATGCGCTATTGTTGTTCCATTCAAACCTATTATGTAACAATATCCGGTTTTACCAACGACAATACCGGCAATATCATTTGAAAGAGCAGAAGCTTCAACAGTCGCAAGCAAAACGCTGATGACGGTATGGTTATCATCATAAATGGGTACAGTAAAGACCAGAATAAAATCTCCGTCCAAACGAGAAATGACCGGTTCCGCAACAAAGTTTTTTCCTTGGGCAGCTGCACGAAAATATTCTCTGTCAGACACATCTACACGCTGTCCATTTTCCGCATATCGTGTACCGCGCATATCGCATATATTCATTTTATGAAGCCTGTTGTTGAATGCTGCTTCTTTCGTCAAATAGGCCGTTTTTTCTTGAAATGAAATAGAAGAATCTCTCAGTATCGGCGCACGGGCAACTCCTTCAAAAAATTGAAAGAAAGAATGAATATTACCGTCAATCACTTCTGCAACATCCGCTGCTTTATCGATAAGATGTGTTTCAACTTTTTCGGTTACGGCTTTGCGGGCGGTTCTAATTGCAAGAACGCCCTCAACAAGAGACGCTATTGCAACCAATAGTCCGAAGATAAAAATAAGTTTGTAGCGAAGCGAAAAACGTTTTTTCATTGTCATCCCCTTTAACATTATGATTTCGGAAGTTGAAACGAACGGCGCTATTTAAGCCGTGAGGTTCACCGATATCCTTTATTATCCTATCACTTATAAAAATAATAGCAATTCGCTCATAATATCACAGAGAAAAATAATCTTCAAGCTCATTATAAGAAGAAAATAATAGCTTATACTATATAAAAATGGCATTACAACAAATTTTTATTAGCAATCTGAAAAGAATCCGCAAAGAAAAACACATCACGCAAGAAAAACTTGCGGAGTTATGCGACACGGATACTTGTTATATCGGACAAATAGAAACGCGGCGGCGCTTCCCTTCTATTCATTTTATTGAAAAAATTGCCGCTGCGTTACAGGTAGAGGCTGATGAGCTTTTTAAAAATCATGAGAAGAAGAGCGGCACAGCAGCCATAAAAAATGGTATAAAAGACGACATTTTACAAAATATCGATAAAATTTTAGTCGAAGCCCTTGATAAATTTTTATAGTGGAAAGGGGACGTCTCAAAAGTTGGTTACTTTTTCGACATCCCCTTTCCACTATAAGCAGCCGCTTACAGTACCGATGAAAGGTCTGCGATGACGGTATCGATTCGTCTATTGATAATATGAGTAACGGTAAAGGTTATCCGGCTGCAAACGATTCTCTCATTAGTATGCGGCAAATATCCCCATTTTTCAAGTAGAAAACCGCCGAGCGTGTCATAATAATCGGAGTGAAAATCGGTGTGCAGTAATTCGTTGCAATCTTCCAGCCGCAAAGCACCGGGGAGGACAAGCTGCGATGTATTGATAAAACGCACTGAGCGCATCGGGTCGTTTCGAGCCTTGCCGTACTCATCCTGCACTGTGCTGAACACTGCGGCAATGATATCATCCATCGTGATAAGCCCTGCCACGCCGCCGTGTTCATTGATGACGATTGCGATATTTTGCATTTTGGCATTCATCGCTTTGATAATAGAAAAGATGGAAGCTCCCTCCGGGACAAAAATCGCAGGACGCTGCAAAGCCTCAAGTGCAGGTGCCCGCCGCTCCTGCAAAGCAAACAGCAGCGTCTTATAATGGATAATACCGGTAACGGTCTTTGTTTCGGAATCGTAGACAGGCAATCGGGAAAAACGGCTGCGGCGGAACTGTTCAATGACTTGCGGAAAAGTCGCGGCAGCATCAACGTATGCAATCGCCGTACGCGGCGTCATAATATTACGGAGTTTTACGTCCTGCAGCAAAACGGCTTTGCACAACAGCGCTTCTTCTCCGGCGGCGAGGGCGCCGTCTTCCTGCCCGATATGCACGAGCAGCTGGAGGTCTTTTTCTTTGAGTGTATCCGGCGTAGTTTTGGGGCGGGCATTACACAGCCTGAGTACCGCTTTTGTCAGCAGCGAAAATACCGCCACAATGGGGCGGAGCAGTGTGTAGCACACATACAACGGCAGCGAGGCTTTTTTGCCGATCGATTCCGCCCGTTCTGC
>CAUVKE010000321.1:0-2597 GCA_963552415.1 uncultured Treponema sp. | reverse complement strand
AAATCGATCAATTCTGGAATCCCGGATACGAAAAAACGCCCGAAAATATCGCGGCAGCCTTTCAATCAAGAGCAGTTAAAATATTACTGCGCTCCCTGCTGCGGGCGGTAGAAGATACGGGATTGCACACGATTGTCGCAGGCGGCGGCGTCGCTGCCAATTCGCTGCTCCGTGAAAAACTCGCCGAACAAAAAGGATTGACGTGTATCTTTCCGCCGCTCAAACTCTGCACGGATAACGCCGCCATGATTGCAGGAGTAGGCTACCGCTATCTTGCACGTGGAGACAGAAGCCCCCTCGATTGTCCCGCAAGTGCCCGTGTCGAAGGATTTAAACGCCGGAAAATATAATCAGCAATGAATCAGGGAGCTTCTCGAGTACGTTTTCCATTATGCGTACAACGGAAGCTCCCCAGGTATTTCTCACTTACAGCGACAACTGTTCAAGGTATTTCATAATATTTAATACGGCGTTTCGATTCTTTGCGCTGCCGGTGCTTACCTCATCGATAACTTTTCTAATCTGTTCCGTGTCGCCGCTTACACTGCTTATCGTGTTGTCGATATTTTGAGAAATCTCAACGAGCTTTGCCATTTCTTTCCCGACTTCCGTATTACCGGAGCGTATTTGTACGGAGCTTTGCTTAACCTGTGCCGTTATGGCATTGATTTCTTTAACAGTTTCAAGTACTTGCGTATTGCCGTCGTTTTGTTTAGTCATCGATTCCATAATGGTATTACTGCCGCTATTGACCGTCGAAAGCTGCCGCATAATTTCTGCAAATTGCACGGAAGTTGCTTCTGCAACCGAATTAAGCTCTTCAATTTTTTCTTTCAGTGTTTTGAGTACTGTGGTGATATTCTTTCCCTGAGCACTTGATTCTTCTGCAAGTTTTCTGATTTCATCGGCAACAACCGCAAATCCCTTGCCGACATCTCCTGCATGAGCCGCCTCGATCGCGGCATTCATTGCAAGCAAATTGGTTTGACTTGCAATATGCTGAATAACATTGCTTGCTTCCAGTAAGCCTTCAGATTGTTCACTGATATTTTTTACAATCGTATGAGCATTCGATACCGCTGCATTGCCGGCATCTGCAGCAGTATTTAAATGTTTAATCGAATCAAAGGTGTTTTCTATCGTATGGGTAACCGATTGGATATCGGCGACCATCCGTTCGATAACAAGAACTGCTTGGCTGATGGAAGTTGATTGTGTTTCAATACTGTTATCAAGATCTTTAATATTTTCTATGGTTTGATGCAAGTTTTCCTGCATCTCTAAAACGCCGCTTGATTGTTTTTTAATATGATCTCGCACAAAAGATATGCTTTCCCCGATCTGATCGGCAGACTTAGATGTTATCTTCATATTGGAAGATAGTGCCTCTGCCGTATGCGTTGAAACACTCACGCTTTCATTCAGCTCTTTTAGAAAGGTTTTATTAAATGCGAGCAATTTATTGATATCAAGTAATAAAAGTGAAAGTTCATCTCTGCTCCAAGTCGTTAGGAAGTCTTGCCGGTAATTTCCATTTGCCAAATCCCGTACAACATTTTGAACCAATACGACTCGTCTTGCTGATGAATGGATAATATTCAATACATTGAATACGGAAAAAAAGAGGCTGTATATAAACAGCGGTAAAACGGCTGTGAGCAGTTTTGCATATACATTACTTTGCTCATATCGCACAATCGGAGCAAGTATTAAAAGAACTACTGCGACAATACACGTAACAGACATGAGCGCTACTCGCGTTAACATAGAAAGCGTAATACTATCTTCTTCAACCGGAACGAATGATGACCATTTTTCAAAACTTCTAATTGTACTTGAACTGAACAAACTACCGATTAAAAAAATATTTCCGATCGTACTAAAGAGCGCCGATAAAAAGACACCGATATTGCCCATTAAGCCCATTTCTATAGAAATAAAAACCGGAAAGGTGAACGCTATTACAAGCGGAATAACCAGAATAAGTCTTTCATAGAGTACGATATACTTTTTCGCCTTGTCAGGATCCTGTTCCCAGTCTATGATCGTCGGAATCATTGTTTTGTAGCGTATGATAGGATTGATGGCTGCCAACACGACGCCGATAATAAAAGTTTTTGTTGTGATAACCTCGCCTAAACTACCGGTACTCCCGACAAAGGGTGCAGTGATAAAATTTGCCACTATCCATCCGAGATTGGTACATAAATCAAGGATGAAAATGCTCTTTGGAGGATTATGATAATCCTGCATTGACGTTGCTTCTGCCATGATACTCTCCTTTCTGTGTATGCACGGCATTATCTTTCTATAAAATAAACGCTGATAAAGGATGCCCTTCATCAGCGTTCTCTATAGGCGTTATTCTTCCTGTTCCTCTATAAAAGCTTTTGCCGCAGCGACTACTTCGTCGGCAATTTTACCGGATATCGGGTCGTAGTGATCAAACGACATCTCGAAAGATCCGGTGCCGCTGGTCATCGACCGCAGATCGATAGCGTAACGGAGCAGTTCTTTGTGCGGTACCTGCGCACGGATTTCTTCAATGCCGTTTGCAAGTTGGGACTGTCCGAGGATGCGGCCGCGGCGTGAAGACA
>CAUVKE010000320.1:0-2608 GCA_963552415.1 uncultured Treponema sp. | reverse complement strand
ACTTTAGCATTTTTTCTTCTTCTTTAATACCTTCATTCAAAAATTGATTTCCGTGCAGCAGATGTCTTTGCCCTTGATTTTATCAATCATTGTCTGTATGCTTCCGAAAAAGGGGATAAGGGAGTGCATCATGATATGTCAGATATGCGGAAAACATAACGTATCCATGCTCGTGCGGCAGATTATAGACGGCACGGCAAAAGAACTGTATATTTGCAGGGCGTGTGCTAAAAAACACAATCTTTACTCTGATGACCAAAAAATGCATTTTTCGCTCAAAGCGATTTTCGACGGACTTTTGCCGGAATCAGGCAGTAAAGAAGAAACAAGCGATGGTACTCGTCCTGCAGTGTGTCCCGATTGCGGAATGCCGTTGAGCCGTGTCAAAGAAAAAAAGATAATCGGCTGTCCCTGCTGTTTTTTTTATTTCCGAGATACCGTGTTAAAGCTCATGCAAGAAACTTCCGGAGAGGTTTTTTACGCAGGAAACTTGCCGCTGCAGCCGGAGATATTTTCGGGTACGGTAGTTTCGTTACAGCATCTTGAAGATGAACTGCAAAAAGCGGTAGAGAATGAAGAATACGAACTGGCGGCATATCTCCGCGATAAGATAAAAGAGCAGGAGATTTCGTCCTAGTATGTTCGCCGCTTCAAATGCATGGTATACCTATTCGGGGAACGACAACGATACGGTGCTTTCTTCGCGGGTACGTATTGTACGGAACTTAAAGAACTACCGCTTCCCTCCGACACTCGAAAAAGAAGATGCGGAAACGGTATACCGAACTGTAGTCTCAGCATTTCAAACGCTGCCGCCTGCCGACGGCTTTCATCCCATCCGGCTCGATACGTTGGATGCAATAGCAAAAAAGATTTTTGAAGAGCGGAATATTATCCCGGCCGATCTGGAGCAGAATTTCGGTACGGGGGTCATCGTTCGTGATGACGGTATCCTTTCGGCAACGGTGAATGTCAAAGATCATATCAGACTTTCCGCCTTTTATGCGGGTTTTGAACTGCAAAAATGCTTTATGCTGGGGAAAAATATCATCGATACGCTGGCTGAAACGCTGGAATTCAGTGCAGTGCAGGACTTCGGTTATCTTTCTTCGGATGTGATGAATATCGGGAGCGGGATTAAATGCTCGGTACTGTGTTCATTACCCGGACACTCACTGAATAATAAGATACAGGAAAGGATAGAGGCGCTGACCAAGCAAAATTTTGAAGTACACGCTTATTATGCGCAGAATACCAAACGGCTACTCGGTTATCTGTACCTCATTTCTACTAAAAGCGCTGCGGGCTATACCGATGAGGCACAAATCAGTATGATAACATCCGCGATTCGGGAACTCATCAATGAAGAGCGGGAGTTGCGGGATTCGTTGGTAAAAACGCAATTATGGCGTATTCAGGATGATGTCATTAAGGCGTTCAGTATTGCGAAAAATGCCTATTTACTCGATGTAAAAGATACGATAGATCTTGTGTTTAAGATAAAACTCGGCATCAATCTCGGCTTTATCGAAGGTTTAAGTCAGGAAGCCTGCCTTGCGCTTCTGTATCAAACTCAGACCGCCCATATTGCTTTTTTGATGTTGAACGGTACGTTTCATCTTGAAGAACCCTTTCAGCTGGATGAACTCCGTATTGAGCGTATTCGTGCGATTTTAGTACAGGAGATATTAAAGCGAGCTGAACTGCGGATACAAAACTCCGCAAAAAACAGACTGTAGAAACGAGAGGGAACCTTTAAAAAACTCAAATTTTTTGGAAAGCCTCTCTAAAGCTGTTTTAGGGGTATCTTCTTAATGAGCGCTGCCGCCGTGCGCGGTGCGCGCCTCAAGTAAAAGCGGTCTTTCGCTGCGGGTAATGGGTAAGATCAGGGTAAAACGGGTGCCTTTGCCGATGTCCGAATGCACCTGAATATCCCCGCCGTGCTCTTTCATCACCTTATACGTCATGGTAAGACCGAGTCCGCTTCCGTCCGGCTTTGTCGTAAAATACGGTTCAAAAATTTTATGCAGTATGTCGGGCGGAATGCCTTTTCCCGTATCGGTAATGATGATATATACCCGTTCTTGGTCAAAACGCGTGGTAATGCCGAGTTCTCCGCCCGCAGGCATCATCGCGGCTTTTGCGTTGGTTAAGATATTCATCAATGCTTGGCGTAAAAAGCGTTCGTCCGCTTGAATAACCGGTAACTCATCATCAAGCTGCGAAACAAAAGAGATGCCGGCAGCGGAAAATTCTTCCTGAAAGGTCGTAAAAAGATTTTTGATAAGTTCGTTAACATTGACCGGTGCAAATTCGCACTGGAGCGGCCGGACGGCAAAGAGAAAATCCACCACAATCTTATTTAACCGCTCGATTTCTTCTTCTACTACATCAAGGTGTTTTTGAGCCTTTGCATTAATCTCCAAATTACACGCTTTAAAGTTTTTCCGCAGCAGCTGGACGTGGATACTGATTGCCGCAAGCGGATTTTTTATTTCGTGAGCAACCGCGGCCGCAAGGTTGGTAAGGCTCGCGAGGTTTTCAAGCCGCCGGTTATTGATTTCTTCGCGCTTCCGCTGCGTAATGTCCTCAACGGTAATAATCGTAC
>CAUVKE010000319.1:0-2609 GCA_963552415.1 uncultured Treponema sp. | reverse complement strand
TAGATGCTAGGAGCCTAGCCGAAATAAAGCGGAGGCGTACTTTTTGTACGTCGAGCATTTATTTCGGCGTAGCGACAACGCAGATGCACCGTATATTTCAAAAGGACTAGGCGTGCCACGCCATATTCAAATCCATCGGATACATCGGACTCGGCAAGTATTTATAATGCAGACGGGAGAACACTTCGTTGGTGCTGCCGTCGGTAAGGACGAGCATCGAGCGTTTTGCAATAGCGCGGATTTCCGGTTCAAGGTAGCCGAGCTTGACGACGATGACCTTGCGTTCCGTAGGTTCAACGCCGAGCGCCCGCATCATTTCGGGGTCATAGCAACCGACATGCTTTGACGTTATAACGACATCGACGCCGCAGACATCCAAGAGCGCCATATCGCTGTTCTGTGCATCTGCCCATGCCTTGCACAGTTTTTTTACCGTCGCTTTTACCTGAATGGGTGAACTCTTTTCCTTGTCGAAGGCGGCGCCGAGCGTCCCCTCTACAACGTTTCCTTCTCCGGCTTTAAAGGCGGCTGCGACTAAGGCAGGGTCGTAAAAAGCCTGATAGCACAGCGGCGGGTTTAACGAGGTTAAGAAGGGATCGGCAAGAATCGCCTTTAAGAAGTTGGTTACATCCTGCGAAGAACCGGCGGTCGGATTGTCGCCTGAGTCGGAGAGCACTACCGGATACACGCCTGCTTCAACGCTGGAACGTGCATGGACAAGGGCGTCGGCGGGTTCACGGGTTTCGTTGTAAAAGCAGAATTCTTTTCGGGTATCCCAGAACAACTGCGCAAGCTCCCGCGCCTTTTCGGTTGCAAGCTGCTTATCTCCGTCGGTTACCACCATCGCCGTAACGCCGTTGTCGGCGGTATCAGCCCACGGAAAGCCGAGCAGGTACGAAGCAGCCATAATGTGCGGCTGTTTCTCGTATTCGCGTAATGTTGCCGTTAGCTTTTTCATCGGCTCAACACTGGTCTCCGATTGTTCACCTGCAATAAGGAACGGAATCTTAACCGCCGACATAACCGGCCTGATGCCTTTTTCCAAGGTTTCGATCGTCATACGCGCCGCATGAATGCCGATTTCATAGGTGTCCGTATGCGGGGCGCATTTATACCCTACATAGCCGTCTACATAGTCGAGCATCCGCTGCGAAATTGTTGCGTGCATATCAAGCGATGACAAGATGGGAATGTCGGGGCAGATTTTACGGATATCCTCCAGTAAATCACCTTCGGCTTCCCCGATTTCGCGCACCCGCATCGAACCGTGCAGGGAAAGGCACAGCGCATCCAGCGGCAGCGCATCTTTAATCGCCTGCAAAAATTCCTTTTTCAACGAAAGATAGTAGTCCTTATCCCATTCCCCGTTCGGAACCGCCCGCGCAATAAGCGCCGGAATAACCTCGTATCCCGCTTCTTTCAGCGTTGCAATCGAACCGAAAACGGAACTTTGCCCCTTTCCCTCTAAAAGCTCTTTTCCCCGTAGTACCCAAATATCATCGGGTCCGGTGGTAATCGGATTAAAGGTATCGGACTCATGGTGCATACCGCCCACGAGCACCCGCTTTTTTCTATTCATTTAAAAAACTCCTTCAATAATATCAATGCCGCTATTCCTTTAAAGCCCCTTCTCCAAAGCCCTTAATCAGCTGCGCATGGAAGATGATATAGAACACAATCATCGGAAGCACACCGATAACAAGAGAGGCATACTGCAAACCGTAGTCGATGTTGAGCCGACCGGCAAATTGAGTGATTGCAACCGGCAAACTCTTCAGCGCTGCCTTCGTTGTAAAGACAAACACGAATAAAAATTCATTCCAGTGCTGCAAGAAAGATAAAATAATCATCGTCGCAATGACGGGAACGGAGAGCGGCATAATCATCGTCCAGAATATATAGCGGTACTTTGCGCCGTCTATCTCCGCCGATTCAATGAGCGCATTGGGAATCCCCTTAACATACGAAATTGCAATCATAATGGATATCGGCAAGTTGAAGGCAACATACGGAATGATGACACCTAAGCGCGTATTGACCAGACCGAGTTTTGCTTCCAGTTGGAACAGCGGAATAATAACCGCATGAACGCTGATCATCAAACCGAAAGCGAAAATCGAGGTAAACACCTTTGCAGACTTAAAGGGAAATTTCGTTAAGCCGAACGCTGCCGCCATCGCAAGCAGCATGGTAGAGACGGTTGCCGTAATCGTGTAGATAAAACTGTTTATCAGCGCAATGCCCAAACCGCCTTTTGCCCACGATTCGGTATAGTTAAAAAAGGTAGGAGCTTTCGGCAACGCCAACGGATGAATCATAATCTCGGCATTCAGTTTAAAGGACGAATAAAAAAGCCATATAAGCGGAAAGAGTGTAAGCACGGCAAAGGCGAGCATCAAAATATAGGCGCTTGTTTGCCAACTGCGAGAGGCTTGCTGCAGTATATTTTGTTTCATCATCATATCAGCTTCCTAATAATCAAAGCGTTTTGTTACGGCGCGGCTTATCATCAAGGCGATGACGGTAAAAATGATAATGATAACGGCCAACGCGCTACCGTATCCGTAATTCTGGAATACAAAGGTCGTATTGTACATATAAACGGCGAT
>CAUVKE010000318.1:0-2629 GCA_963552415.1 uncultured Treponema sp. | reverse complement strand
CATATTTTTTGCGCGAATCCGATTCAGGGCTGAATTATCCTGTTTGTTTTAAGGGAGCGGATGCGGAATACCGGCTTGCTCGCCGAACCGCAATGAAGCGTGAGGAATGGGACGCCTTTAAACAAACCGTAAAGGATGAGTTCAGTCCCGAAGGCTATATCGACATTGTGTATGAGGAATAAAGAGAGCGGTGGAGCGGCAGTGCAAGCAGAATCGCAATGGCTATGCTGTATCGAGATTGTCTTTTAGGATACAGAAACACCTGCATTTGCATAGCGAGCGAGTTCAAAGCGATTATGCGTTCCGGTTTTCTTGTATACATTCGCAATGTGATTTTTTACCGTGTTATATGCTATGTCTAATTCAGATGCAATCTCTTTATTGGTTTTGGCAAAAGCGATGAGGACGGCAACATCAGCTTCCCGTTCGGTTAATGCTTGTTCAATAAAGAATTGGCGGTAGCGCTGTTTTATCGCATCGGTTTCTTCTATTATAAAAGCGTTTCCTGTAGCAAAAGTTCCTGTGCCGAAACCATCTGCCGCAGCTTTTCCGGCGGCACCGTTCATTTCCGCTGCTGTGTCATGCCGGCATGCTTGCATGGTTTGTACAGGGGCGGTTCGATTTTCCGCATTTGTACCGTTAAAGCGCTGCTGCGTTTGATGATGCAGTACGTACAATCCTGCGGTGGCAAATAAACCGTACAACATTAAATCTTCGTAAAAAGGAAAAGGCACGGAGCGGTAGAGGAATACGGCAAATATGCCGACCGGCATATCGTAATTATGCAGCAGCGTCGGTATGGAACCGATAAATACCCACCCGCAAATAAGCCCTGCAATCCGTATGACGCGGTAGAATACCTTTTGAATAAAGGGGAAGGGGGTTAAGACACGCACCTTACAGGCATGAATCGCCCACGCGGCGAAAAGCGCATACATGGTAAAAAAGACAACCGAAACGAATTGGTAAAAAAATGCAAGCGTGCGGGCATGAAAGCTGCCTTCCGCAAGAAAGCCGAAACCGTTTAAGGTTTGTAAGAGCGGGAAAACAGTGTAAAAAAGTATACAGAGAACGCCTACCGTCAGCGTCAGGTTTTTAAGTCGCAGCTGTACACGGCTAATCGGGATATCCTCCATGCGGATTAGTTCAATAATAATCGAAGGAAAAAGCAGCAGGAACCATGCAGGATTAATAACGTTAAACAGCAGCTGGACTGCAATATACACACCGGTTAAACAGCTTCCGGTACTAAACGCCGGTTCTCCTTTGTACATCACAAACAGGCGCGAAAAATCCGTAATAGGTAAATTGAACAGCCAGCTGCTCAAGAGCAAGTTTACCGCGCTGCTGCCCGTTACCGCGATAAAACATAGAACCATCCGTTTATACAGCTTGAGCGCAGGCGCTGGATTTCTTCCGTACAGCAGTCCTATTCCGTAATAGTGCAGCAGAAACGCAATCGATATGCCTGTCTGGATAATAACATCAAGCCCTTGCATGCTCATAGGATATAAAAATAAACATTTTTGGTAAAGCGAGACTACGACTGACTACAGTAGTCCTTTTTTACCACTGATATTTTCTTGACATCTTAGGGCACTATGCTACACTGCCGGTAAAATAACATGTTCATCGAGTTCTGCAATGGCAGATACGGATCGGATACATAGCAAGAATAAAAGGGAAATGATACATATGAAACATCAGTTATCTATCGCAATTCTGTTTTTGAGTTTTCTTTGCATTTCGTGCCGGCAAAAAGCGGAACGGGTGCAGTTCGCGTATAATCCTGCCCAAATGGATGTAGGCTATCTGTATGAGTATCACGGTTCGTATAATAACCGGCACTTTACTGCCGGAACAAGTAAGCAGTTTTTTTATCTTACCGCTTCCGATACGCTGGAAACAGTAGACTTCAGTGATGACGATCCCCTCATACGAGGAATATTATCATACAGCCGGCAGATTATGGATTGGCGTTTTTACATGATGAAAGAAATCGTAAGCGAAAGTTTTTTAACCAAGCAGGTTAAATTCGCAAAAAATGCCGGCAGTTCCGTTAAGGTGACTGTACGGAAAAATTATGATACCGGCGAATCATATCGCGATGCATATATGATATACGGTAGTCAGCCTGAAACACTGAAAAAGCCGGAACATGAGAATGAAACATGGCGCATTGAGCTTGATAAGCTGAAAGAACAAGCAATTTTTCGGTTTTCTAACGATATTCCGGCTTCATTTTTTATGGTAAGCCGTTTTTTTAATCCTGATGTAAAAAAAGCTCTGCTGCCTGTCGCTCATGCGAACTATCAAACAAATGCGTTTTGTATTTACGAAAAAAAAGAGACGCTTTCATATAACGGGCAACAGTGGAACTGTTTGAAATTCCGTATGGAACCTGCGGGGCTTATGAGCCGCATATTAGGGAAAAAGCTCTTTTTTTGGCTGGAAGCCGATTCGGGCTATTACTACCTTGTGCGTTTCCGCAATGAGAACACCCCGTTCCATGAATACCGGCTTGCTCGCCGAACCGCAATGAAGCTCGAAGAATGGAATGCCTTTAAGCAAACTGTAAAGGATGAGTTCAGTCCCGCAGGCTATATCGACATTGTGTATGAGGAATAAA
>CAUVKE010000317.1:0-2639 GCA_963552415.1 uncultured Treponema sp. | reverse complement strand
ACTACGAATAACAGGATGGAATTATCCGCCGTTATTCAAGCGCTTATTGCCTATCAGGAAAAGATACAGCCCCGCTATGAAGATTGTCCGGTAACCCTGCATACGGATTCTCAGTATGTGCAGCAGGGGATTTCGTCTTGGATAAAAAAGTGGAAGCTGAACGGATGGAGAACGGCCGACAGAGGAGCGGTGAAGAATCAAGATTTGTGGCAGCAGCTCGATGCGCTTGCTTCTCAACTCAGCATTGAGTGGATGTGGGTAAAGGGGCATGCCGGTAACCGCTACAACGAACTGTGCGACACCCTTGCCGTAGAAGCAGCAAAAAAAGCGAAGTAACCTATCGGGACTTCTAAAAACTGAGGCTTTTAGAAAAGCTCTATCATACTTCGATCATTTTTCCGTATCGATTACATAAAAGGGAGAGTTGTATGAATAATGAAAAAACATATCAGGAATTGGCGGATCGCATTGCGGCGGCGAAGCACTGCGTTGCGTTTACAGGCGCCGGAGTCAGCACCTTGTCCGGTATTCGGGATTTTAGGGGGAAGAACGGACTCTATACGCTGCCTGAAACCGATAAGATGTTCGATATAGAAGTATTTAGGGAAACGCCGTCCGTGTACTATCGGCTTGCGAAGGAATTTATCTACGGGTTGCCGGAAAAAGAACCGTCAATTGTGCATCAGGTGCTCGCAGGCTTGGAATCTCTCGGAATACTAAAGGCGCTTATTACTCAAAACATCGATTTACTGCACCAAAAAGCCGGAAGCAAGCACGTTATCGAGGTGCACGGTTCTCCTTCGCGGCATAGCTGTACGCATTGTTCCTATAGTACGACCTTTGAAGATGTTGTTGAGGTTGCCAGTACGGGAGAGGTGCCGCTCTGCCCGAAGTGTCATCATGCATTAAAACCTGATATTACGTTTTTCGGCGAAGCGCTCCCTTTTGCGGCGATAACGGAAGCTCAACAAGAATGCGGCAGAGCAGACCTACTGTTAGTATTGGGCAGCAGCCTTACCGTCTATCCTGCCGCAGCACTGCCGCAACTGACGCTGCAAACGGGCGGGGCGGTGGCTATCGTTAACGAACAGCCGACCTATTTTGACGATTACGCAATCCTCCGATGTACCGATTTGCAGGAATGTTTTGAGTATCTTGAACATACGCTGCTTGAATAATGTATAGGGCAATTAAGACTTACTAAGAAACAAAGAAAAACAACTGTGTTCCTCGTTTTAATCAGTACTTCCTGAGTATAATTAGAAATTTTTTACTGGTAAACAGCACAAATCAGTGCTATACTATTTTTAAACTACTATAAAGATGACAATTAAAAATTCCTATTTGAATTGGTTGTTGTCTACATAAGGAGGATGAGATGAAAAAGAGTATTGCACTATTGCTCGCGTGTCTATGCAGTGTTGCATTTGTTTTTGCAATGGGACAAGGAGACAGTTCAAAAGCCGATCCGAATGCGCCGGTAACCCTTTCGGTGTATATGCAGATGGATTTGGCAAACCCGCAGTCGGCGTATTGGCCCGAAACCGTCGCGGCATTTGAAAAAAAATACCCGAATATCAAACTTGAATTCGAGTACGTAAACGGCGAAGCCTTCCATGATAAATTCCAGATTATGGCTGCATCCGGTGATATTCCCGATGTATTTACCACGTATGCGGGCGCCCGCTCAGGTTATGTGCTCGACCGCGGTATGGTAAAAGACCTGCGCCCCTATCTGACGGACGATTTAAAGAAACAATATAACCCTGCCGTATGGGCGCCTCAGGGACCGAATGGTGAAATCTATATTATTTCACAGAACCTCGCGGTATGTACCGTTGTTTATATCAATCCGAAACTTCAAAAACAACTTAGCTTGACAACCCCGGCAACACTCGACGAAATGATTGCTCAAGTTCCCGCCATCAGAGCAGCCGGTTTAACCCCTCTTGCGTTTGCAAACAAGGGACAGTGGCAGGCTCAGTCGCTCTTATTGTCCATGCTGACCGACCGTATGGCTGGTACCGCATGGTTTGATAAGGCAATGGCCGGAAAAGCAAAATTCTCCGACAAGCAGTTTGTCGATGCAATCACTGTTATTAAAACGATGACCGATTCAAAACTCTTCCCTCCCGGAGTAAACCAGATGGAAGGTACCGCTTCTTGGGGAGAATTTATTGCGGATAAAGCTGTGTATCTTTTAGATGCGGGTTGGCGCATTTCCGCATTGAAAAAGGCCGCAAAACCCGAAGACTATGCACAGTATCAGCTGATGGCATTCCCTGCTGTTGCAGGGGAAGTTACACATGGCTCCAGTGCTGCGACGATCGGTGAAGCATTCGGTATGAATGCAAAGTTGACAGGTGCAAAAGCCGACGCTGCTTGGAAATTCATTTCCTTTATGTCCGGTAAAGAAGCTTGTGAGATTTTGACAAAGTTCGGAACTATGACTACCTATAAGCTCGACCTTTCAAAATTCGATATTGATCAGCTTACAAAGCAGTATGTTGATCTGATTAATAACCAAAGCATGGGTTATGTTATCGATGCGAAGATGGACAGCGAAGGTGTAAATAGCGTACTCAACCCCGGTATTCAGGCGGTTATGATTGGGCAGAAAACTCCTGCTGAACTTGCGG
>CAUVKE010000316.1:0-2640 GCA_963552415.1 uncultured Treponema sp. | reverse complement strand
CGTCATACCCTGTTGAAGACCGGCCGGAAATTTGCCACATACCGGATAATCCGGGCGTAACCGAAAAAATATATTTAAATGTATCGCCGTATTTTTCTTTTTCAGATTCGGTAACGGGACGCGGACCGACAAAACTCATTTGACCAAGTAGAATATTAAAAAGCTGCGGCAGTTCATCAAGGCTTGTTTTGCGTAAGAATTTTCCGATGGTCGTAATACGCGGATCATGCTCAAGTTTTTGATGTTCTTCCCATTCACGCTTCATATTAGGGTTATTCTCCAGTAATTCTTTTAAACGTTTATCCGCATCCATCACCATTGAGCGAAATTTCCATGCAGTAATTTCTTTACCGTTTTTACCAATTCGTTTATGTCCGTAAAATATCTTTCCTTTTGAAGTACATTTAACAAGAATCGCGACAAGGACGATAAGCGGTAATATTAATGGCGAAGATACAATTAAGAGACTTAAATCAATACATCGCTTTATGAGTAAATTACCGGGGCGCGTCAAACGATTTGAAGCGGAAAAACCGAAAATATCGCCGAAGTTACGCACCGAAAGTGATACGAATTTTATATTTTGATAATACGGTATGGCGATAATATAGCGGTAGCTGGAAAGAATAGTGTCCAGCGGAGTATTTATCGTATTACCTTCCGGTAATTCCATGACGATTGCCGTTGTAATGTGACAAACGTGAATACACTCTTCAATTTCTTGTGAATAAGGGAATACCGGAATTCCTTGATAGTCTTCGTACTCCGTTGCATCAATATTGATAATTATGGCTGGCCGATAACTTAACGAAGGTTTATTTAATAGTCTATCTGCTATGGTGTATTTATTTTCATTGCTGGCATAGATAACAACAGGTACTCCCCACCAGCTAAAAGAACAGCAGGCAGTGCGTATACCTTCCCGTAATAACGGCAGGAGAAATGTCGCAAAAGGAATTGCAAGAAGGAGTGCAATGCTCAACGCATCTCTATCATCTGTTTCAACTGCGATGGAAAGGGCGATACCGGTAAAACAAAAGAAAGATGTAAGAGAAAATTTGCGTACTTCTTCGGCCGGTTGAAGCATGATACCGGGGTAGAGACGCGCTGCAAAAAACACTGCTGCAAAAGCAGGGAGGTATATCCAGTAATGGAGAAAGTCGCGGAATACAATCAGCGTGCGGTCTGCGGCATTAACGGTGAAAAAGCCTGCCCCAAAACAGAGCATCACCCCGATGCAGTCAAAGATCATGAATGTGAGTCCGGTGACGAAAGAACTGGTATGATTAAAATGGGTTTTAAACCAATTGGGAAATTCCGAAGGCAACATACGACTATTCTATCATGTTTTTTGCAAAGAAGCAAAGAGGTTTTCATACCAACAACATAAATCTTCCGCTGCGTGATGTATGTCAAAACCGGAAGCACGCAATAGATCGGGATATGGCCGCTTCTGTGTATGCTCATAGCTTAAAAGTTTTTGTGCCCATGCTTCTATGTCGGCGTGTAACGGAAAAAATTCCACTAAGGGGGTAACGGCTGTATCCTTTGTAACGGCATCACTCATCAAGCAGGGGAGTCCTACCGCTTGCGCCTCTATACCGACAACCGGTAAGCCTTCATAACGGCTCGGTAAAAAAAAGACATCGAAGGCATTCAGAAAATCGGGAATGTCGCGCCGGATACCGGTAAAAAAAACGGCGTGTTCTATACGAAGCTCTTTGACGAGTGCGCGAATATCAGTTTCCAATTCACCCGTTCCGATTAATATCAGTGCTGCATTCGGATTTTTTCGGTAAGCTTCGGCAAATACCCGTATAAGCAGTTCATGATTTTTTTGAAATGCAAAACGGCCGATGTGGCCTATGATAAAACGATTTTCCAAGTTAAATTCTTTGCGTATGCGTTGCCGCGCTGTTTCATTAGGTGAAAAACGGGCAGTATCGATTGCATTTTGTATTATATGGACTTTGCCGTCTTGTACCATTTTAGCGCCGAACAGCCAGCGGGCGGTGTAATCGGCGCACGCCGCATAGTGAGTCGCAAAAGTTTTGGAAAACGGCCGCAATGCCTGCTTCATAAGATTGCGCTTACATTCGCCGCGGCTTGTCGTGCTATGACTATGGGCAATGCGTATCGGTACTTTTGCACGAAATGCCGCATAAAGCGGAAAACAGCTGAGCGTGTTTAAGTGCGAATGGACGATTGTATATTCACCGTCCGCAAAAGCAGCGCGGCATTGCCTCATATTGATACGCATAGAGTTTTCATAAGGCTCAAGTTTGATAATGCGGCCGCCTAGGTCAAGAATTTCTTCATCGATGAGCGTTTTATTATACCCATCTATAAAAAAATCAAATTGCACGCGATTTCTGTCTATGTGACGGTAATAATTCATTACCACCGAATCGACACCGCTGATAACGGCTTTTCCGACAACTTGAGCAACTCTAATAGGGGGGGTATGATGAGCAGTCTGATGCATTTGTTTCATGAAAATTTTCTCGTCTGATAAAAGTTACTAAAAAGCTATATCATTATCGGAGATAATCATAGAATACTTGAAAAAATGCAAATCGTTTCTATAAATTTCGTAAATTGGCAGCTTGTCTGATATTACGGTCTTTCAGGATTGACACT
>CAUVKE010000315.1:0-2642 GCA_963552415.1 uncultured Treponema sp. | reverse complement strand
GCGGACGGATTTCCGTCGGCTGCAACCACGGTGCAGCCGAGCGCGCGGGCAGCGCGTATCGCAACACCTTGCATAAAGCCCGCACCGAGCATAAACACCCGTTTTTTAGTCATCGAGCGCTCCCTGCTTTACTGCATAAATCTCCATACTATCCCCCAACTTAAAGAGCTTACTGACCAACATCAAAATATTCCACCGAAGACCGCCCTTTTTTATCTTAGCGGCATGGGGGAACCGCTCCGGATGGTGCCCGATAGATATGATCTTTTTTACGGTAAAACCATATTGTTCCAACTGTTTTTTTGCCTGCCATCTATCCCAGATGGTGTAATGATCGGTTGGGCTCTGTGCAAAAAAGAGACGGCGGTTCCACCGGCCGGTAACGCCCGATAGTGCAGGCGTGGAAAACGCAAAGATACCTCCGCCAACCAAAAGTTCGGAAACTTTCTGCAGCACCGAATTCAAATCTTGAAAATGTTCAATTACAAACCACATCGTAACGGCAGAAAAACCGCCCGCTTCAAGCGGAATACTGAGCGATTGGTTATGCTGTTCGGTAAATGTTTTTTCAACCGTAAAAGGGAACCGTGCCGGAAGTACGGGAAACGGCGCTTGACACGCGGGAAGCTGCAGCGTCTTACAAACATAGTGCACCGCCTCCGCTGAAATATCGGTACCGACCGGATTCCAGCCGGCTTCTTTTGCAGCCGCGAGAAAGGGGCCGTAGGCGCAACCCACATCGAGAATCCGCTTTGTGCCGTGGTGAAGCCCATCAAAGAGCGATTCTTCCTTGCCGCCATTAAAAACCTTGGCGTAGACCGCATTGATGATCGACATCCGGCGCAAGCCCTGCCGCTTAATCGATTCAAAGTCTTCCAGATAGGTCTTGCCGTACTGAGCTTGATACTCTTCAAAAAAATACTGTTCGCTGTAGTCTTTTTTTTCGGCCGCAATAAACGAAGGATAGTGCATCCCGCAGACCGGACAGAGCGAAACGGTTTTATTCTCCGCCCTGCCTTCGGGGGGAAACGGAGACTGTTCGTCACAAAGCGGGCAACGGTGCGCGGTTGCCGTCGAAAGTTTTAAGATAAACTGCGCAAGGCTTTTCGCTTTTGACTGAGGTGTAACGATGGAAGGAATAGTGATTCCGGCCTTGAAGAGCGCCTTAAAATCCTGAGCGGAAGGAATACCGGCAGGCATCGTGGAAAAGCCCGCGTTGATACCCAGCTGATAATGATAATCGGTCGGGGAGACGAGGATGACGGCGCATCCTGCAGCGAGCGCTTCAAAAGCGGTAAAACCGTAATGCGTTACCACGATATCCCATTCGCAAAGCCTATCCCTCAGGTTTTCCAAATAGGGATACACATAGAGATTCATCTTCTGCTGGGAATATTTTTTTTCATTGGGTTCAATGACGGATACTTCCGCGCCAAGTTCGGCAAACGCATAAGCAAGCGGAAGCCCCATCTGAGCGGCATCTTCCCCGCCGCACGCAATTAGGAGTTTGGCATTTTCAAGCGGGAAAAAGTACCTTCCGTTCTTTTCGTATTTTTTCAATGCGCCGTCCCGCTTCCGTTTTTGGGGCAGCTCAATAAAGTTTACTTCGGTAAGATTTGCTCGGAGCGCTTCTGCCGATTCAACGTGATCTGCAGATCGGTGTAACGGCGCCGCTGATGGATCCGATCCCCCCTGCGCCACACCCGATGTATTCGGCGTTCCAGCCGATACAGAATCAGCCGGAGGTATTGCTAATCCGCTTTTGTCGGGCAAAGTGGGGAGGATATCGATCAGATAGTCGGCAAACGCCCTCCCCTCACCGCCTTCATCCAAGGCGATCACCGGCGCAATTTTTTTAAGCTGGCGCACTTCTTCCGCCTGCGTTCTAAAGTTATCGAGGATAAACACACACGCTTGATCGGGAATTTCATTAACGGTCTCGATATTCCCCATCTTCTTAATCACGTCCTGCACAAAGGGAGGTTGAGCCGAACCGCGGAGATACAACACGCAGCGCAATTGTGGAGACAGCTCTTGTATCAAACTGCAAGCACGGCGGAGATGTCCCGTTCCCTGCCCTTCCCGTACCGACGGAACAAAGACGGCAATCCGGCCGGCATAGCGGCACGCCTTCATCACTGCGGAGGAAGACGGAGGCATCGAGGCTTTTTCCCGTTGCAGGTACTGCATCATCAATTCCGCACGGTCAAAATCCTCCTGCGTATCCACCGTCGTCCGCAAGTGCGGCGCATACCATCGCAGCGGAGCGGTTTCTTTTACACAGATAAAGGTGTCGGTATGCCGGTATAAGGCGGGACCGACGTGTTCATGGTCGTATGCGTCATCAGTGAGCCGCTCTGCGGTAAGAAGGCTCTTTGCCTTTAAAACTTCGACGCCGCTGCCGTGCGGAAGACCGGTGTAAGTAAAGTAATCAGGCTCTCCCAGTTCCTCAAACCGCTTAACGGAGGCTTCGGCGGCTTCGGTGAATAAAAACGGATTGTCACCCGTTGCACGGATAACCGTCGTAATGGGACGAAGCGAAGTTTCAAACTGCTTTACGACCGAACAAAAACGGCCGAGTACATCGGATTCCGAACCGCTGATGAGGGTATAATGAAATTGCTCTGCAAGCGAGGTAAACT
>CAUVKE010000314.1:0-2658 GCA_963552415.1 uncultured Treponema sp. | reverse complement strand
GGGTCAAACAGGATGTCTTGATAGGCACGCGGCACTCCGTCCAGCGCAGCATTATCACCGACAAAGCTCCTGTTTGAATACGCTCCGGCGGGAACAAAACCCATTTCGGCATATTCAACGGCAGCGTCAAAAATCGGCAGCGATTTACAGCTCAGTTCAATACTGAGGCCGCTTCCCTTTCCCATCTCATATAAGTGCCCCAAAAGCCCGAAACCGGTAATATCCGTACAGGCGTGAACTTCGTATTTAACCATCACATTGCAGGCGGCGGCATTTAAGAAGGCCATAACGTCATACACGCTTTTAAGCTCGTCTGCACCGAGCATATCAGCCTTCGCTGCCGTCGTTAAAATACCGGATCCGATGGGCTTGGTTAAAATCAGTACATCGCCTGTTTTGCACGCTGAATTTCGCAGTATTTTGTTTGGATGCACAAAACCCGTTACCGCTAAACCGTATTTCGGAATGCTGTCGTAAATGGTGTGCCCGCCGCAGATAATTGCTCCCGCCTCAAACGCCTTGTCGGCGCCGCCCCGCAGTATTTCCTTGATAATGGGTTCGGGCATTTTTTCTGAAATACAAAAAAGATTGAGCGCCAGTTTCGGAACGCCGCCCATTGCGTAAATATCGCTGAGCGCATTAGCGGCTGCAATCTGCCCGAACATATACGGATCGTCCGTAATGGCCGGAAAGAAATCGGCGGTAAAGATTAACGCTGTTTCGTCATTGATTTTATAAACAGCCGCATCATCCGATGTATCGAAGCCGACCAATAGCCGGGGATCGGAGCAAATAGGAAAGCTTTTTAATAACCCGTCCAGTGCACCCGCACTTAATTTTGCCCCTCATCCCGAATAGGACGAAGATTTAATTAAACTGAAATTTTTATCAGGGACTGCACAGCTCATAGTTGCCTCTTATTTGTCTGCTGCGGTGTATTTCCCGGCGGAGTCAAAGCTGAACACTTCATCGCGTTCAATGTTTGTGAAGTTCTCTGCGCCGAACACAGCGCCGTCTTTTATCATAACTTTAACCGCTGTACCGCAGGCGGAGCTGAGTTCACGCGGTACGGGAATAAGCTTGACGGTAATCACGCTGTTTTGCACAGCCTCGCTTTTTTCGAGACTGCGCATACAAACGAGCGCTTCGTAATGAGTGTGAAACGTTATTACGTAACCGCCGATCATTTTGAAACAGTGATTTTCCAGTCGCTGCCGTCTGCTGAAACGGAGGTCTTTGCCTTCATCTTATCGCAAAAGCGGATAACATTTTCTTTTGAGGTTTCATTATCGACAAGCACCGTAAAATTCTGATGTGCATCGAATGCTTTTTTTGTCCGTACCACCGGTTCGGGACAGGAAAGCCCCCGTGCATCTACCGTATAATCTGTCATTTCTCTATCTCCTTTGAGCGTCTCTAAAAATTGAGTTATTTAGAAGCTCCCTTTTGTATATTAAAAAAAGAGGCATCCCTAATGAGGTCGATAATTAGAGATGCCGCGAAAACGTTACTTATTTTTTGCTGCGTAGTATACGCTGACACAGGCTGTTACAACTAATCCGATAACAACGGCAATCATCCCCGCACTTGTCGGCCCTTTACCGGAAGAAGCAAGCCCGAAGTTGTGAGCGAAAGCGGCGCCTGCAATCAAACCGGTTACGGTTACAGCCGAGTCGGTGTTACCCTCACCGGTTAAAATGAGCTGGCGTAAGGGGCAGCCGCCGAGCAGAACACTCGCCCATCCGACCAGCACCATACCGAGCGCGTTCCACAATCCGTCGGTGTGGGCAACGGCTTGTCCCGCAAGTCCGAGCTTAAACTGTCCGGTTACGAGCGTTCCGATAAGCACCGCAACTAAAATAGCAATACTACCCGTTAAAAGGTGAAAGTCTTTAAGCATAATCGCATCGCGGATACCGCCTGCAGTACAGAGCCGGCTGCGCTGTGCCAATGCGCCGCCGACAAGACCGATACCGAGTGCGAGTGCAATCGGCGCATGCATTGAACCGGGGCCTTTTTCGCTAAAGGCGAGAACGGCAGGGAATGCAACCAATAAAATGAAGAATACGATCATCACGATGGGGGCAAGCATACCTTCCTGTCCGGATTGGGGATACGCGCGGCTCAACGAGAAATTCTTATTGAGGAATACCACTCCGATCGCGATACCGATGATGAACCCTACAAGACCGAATACGGCATTCAAGTCGCCTGCGCCCAAACGTAAAAACATACGAAGCGGGCAGCCCAAGAACATCAACGCGCCGATCATTACGAAAAAGCCTAACACAAAGCGGGTAAAAGGCGCTGAACCGCCGCGCGGCTTAAACTCTTTTTTTATAAGTGCAATGGCAAACGCACCGACTATCAGGCCGATGACTTCGGGGCGCATATACTGTACGACGGCTGCATTGTGCAGTTTTAAGGTGCCCGCAATATCGCGCAAGAAACAGGCAATACAGAAGCCCATATTTCCCGGGTTTCCGAATTTAACCAATACGACAGCCGCAATACCGATGAATGCGCCCGTCAATGCTACCATGAAATGTTTTTTCATTCCATTCCTCCTAATTAAATATTTTAAATAAAAATATAAAAAAAATTATATATAGTATAATACAAGGAGTCTATGGGGCTGTCAATCAGAGGTTTCGTATT
>CAUVKE010000313.1:0-2660 GCA_963552415.1 uncultured Treponema sp. | reverse complement strand
GCGATGAGCCCGTATGGCGCACCTACAACATTTGTAACTTTAAATTCGCGCCCATTCGTCAAATCCTGATTTATAACGGATTTGGCTACGTTGTCATTTGCAGCAACGGGATCTTTTACAATGTTGCTGCAAGATGCAAACGCCAGCAAGAACGCAGCGGTAAGCATCCCCAGTTTTATTGTTGTTTTCATAACTACACTTCTCCTTAATATTCCTTAAAATTTAACCGTAAAGGCAATCTTGAGAGCATCACTACTAAACAGCTGCTTTCCGCCGATAAAGCCGGTATACACAAAGTCAAAGATAAAGTTTTCGGTGATATTCCATGTTAGACCGCCTGTAACCGATGCATTCACATATTTAAGCTGACCTTCTTTCTTTACAGATTCCACTGCGGGTTCCTCACTTGCAGTCTCAGCTTCATATTTTCTGCCTTTTTGGTTTTCGTATTCAGTTGTTACTTTCGTTTTTTTGATAACTCCGCTCTTGGAAACTTTAGTATACTTGTGTTCTCCCTGCAAAAATCCAATTTTGGTACCCAGATTAAGCGATAAACGGTCGGGGATAGCCGCATACGTGATTGCAGCCATTGCAGCAGGATCTACATTCCCCTGTGTAATCTTTGTTGTTTCGGTAGGCGCCGTTGTCACTGTTGTTACGGTATTATTGCCATGAGCGCCTGAGTCATTAAGATACTTGGTCGTTACTACCTTTTTATCTTCCTTGGTAAGGACGGAATTGTCAATCGTTACCTTAATGGGGCATTCGACACCGGCAAACAGAGAAAGGCGGTCGGTAAAGTCCTTCTGCATTGTATAGGACGGCTTTAGCGTATTACTAAAGTATGTCTTTTTCGTCATATCAGCCTTAAACGTCTTGGTAACCGTATGCACTCCGTTAAAGCCGCTATTATAGTCATCCACTAACGTATCGGCTGTGATATTGTAAATGCCTGTAACTTTATGCTTTTCTCCGGAAAGGTCCTTATAGGTTTTCGCATAGGCATTTACGGTAAAGTCATACCCGATCTTGACGTATGAATTAAGCGCATCGCCTAACTCAAGGCCTGCACCAACCTTACCGGTAATACCGGTAAATGCATCGTTCTTACTCCCAGTTGCGCTCTTTTCTGTTTTATAGTGAGCGCCGTCGTTTTTGGTAAGCTTTGTTTCTACGCCGTAATTTGCATTCTGCGCAACGGCAACTTCAAGCGCGGCGGTCGGCGAAATAGTCATTTTGCCAACAGGAATATTCATACCAAATGCCACATAAGGCGTATACGTCGTATTCTTTACAAACCCTTTCGGATCGTAGGTCTCCTCCGTAATGCTCGCCAACCCGCCCAAAACGGTATTTGTTTCTTTTTTATCAGCCTTTTCAGCGCCCCCGAGGTATTTACCGATCTTGTCTGTTCCCTTATGCTTATACCCGACTTGAAACCCCATGTTGCGGAAACCGATCAACACAGCAGCCGTATGTTCGCCGCCATAGGAGTTGCCGAACTTTGTCTCAGTTGCTTTTTTTACGTTACTGAACGTACCTGCATTAGAACCACTGCCTAACGTAGGCGTGGTTGTAAGAGTCTGCTCGTTTTTATCGATATTAAAGTTACCGAGTTTCCCATTATAATAGGAGCCGATGTACACGGGGCCAGCTTTAAAGGCAGCGCCGATGTCAAGTTCATTCTTTCCCGTAGTATAGTCGATATAGACAAAGGCCTTATTAAAGGATACGCTGCTCCAATCGGTCGTGCTCATAAACTGATCAGGTTCTGCGTCCACAAGACCGGCTGTCGCATCATTCTGCGGCGATGAAGGCGTTTCTTGTGCCCATACCGCAGTACTCATTATCAGTGCAAGGATGCAGCTGATAAACATAAATTTTGTTTTCATAAACAACTCCTTCTCTTTTTGTGTTTTATGAACAGTCTTGTAAAGTCTTTATAAAGTGCTCCAAAGACGCACACACATTAAAAAGCTTTACCAAAGTCATATACAGGATATTACGTCAGAAAATTCAATATGTCAAGCAGGAATCTCTAAAATATCTAAAAACCTTGAGTTTTTTGCAAGATGTCCCATTATTGGAAGCTCAAGGATAGGCTGAACGAAATAACTCTGCTATACTCATTAGTATGAACACTGTCCGCAAACTGCCGATCGGCATACAAAGCTTTGAAAAACTCCGCAGGGATAGCTACCTTTATATTGATAAAACGCCGTTCATTTGGCATCTTATTCAGTCATCCAATCCTTATTTCTTGAGCCGTCCGCGCCGGTTCGGCAAAAGCCTCTTTCTTTCTACATTAGCAGCATACTTTCTTGGTCAAAAAGAGTTATTCAAGGGATTATTCCTTGAAAAAGCGGAAGAGGAACTCGCTGCACAAGAAAACCGCACAGCATGGCAGGAATATCCGGTGTTTTATTTGGATTTTAACATCGGCAATTATAATTGTATGGAAACCCTAATGGAAAATCTCAATATCTTCTTATCTCGACTTGAAGAAATATACGGCAAAAGTGATATTGAAGAAAGTTTTGCAAAACGTTTCGCAGGTCTTTTAGAGCGTGCATACAAGCAAACGGGCAAACAAGTAGTTATCCTCGTAGACGAATACGATAAGCCCTTGCTGCAAACTATGGGTACCAATGAAGACCTCA
>CAUVKE010000312.1:0-2672 GCA_963552415.1 uncultured Treponema sp. | reverse complement strand
AAAAATACTCGTCGGGCGCCTCTAAAAATCTAACCGAGTTTTTAGAGGTGCCCTTGAGTTTTTGGACAGTTTCCTTAGATTTAATTTGCTATCTTACTGGTTGCTATTCATCGCGGCAGATTGGTAACACTTTTATATTTTTTTTGTTTAAAGTTTTTATAGGAGATAATATATGAGAAAAAAAAGCATCATGGCAGGGATTCTGTTCGTTGTTTTGGGTATCGCCGTATTGTATGCACAGACGCAAACCCCGAAAGCAGAACCGATTCTAACCGAAAAGGCCGTAAAGGGGTTTATCAAAAATCATAGCAAGCTGCTTAAAGGTATCAACGCCTTCTACGAACGGAATAATTCTAAGGAAACTCAATGGGTTGAGTCTTTTCAGGCTATAGTTGAAGAGGATTTTAATCAAGTAGCAGCTTTTCTTAAAAAAAATCCGGCGCCGAAAAAACTGCAAGCAGTCTTCCAAAAGTACGGACTTGACGGAAAAACGGGGGTATTGCAAATTATGGTGATTACATATACTGCGTTGAGCAGCGAACACGGAGATATGGAAGCCCCTTTTGCAATCCATCCGGACGATATAAAGCTCGTGCAAAAATACCGGACGGAAGTGTCTGAGTTACTCAAACCGATACCTGTTGAAACGGAAACCGATAGTGGAAGTAAAAAAAATACTGATACAGGTGATCAATAAAAAACGCAACGATAAAATATACACGGATCGTTGACTCAACCTACTAATTGTATACTATTTTATCACGTAAGTTATATATAGTATAGAGGAGTTATGTATGGCCATCGTACAAGTTAAGAATTTGCGCAAAACCTATCCTTTGGGAAAGGTTTTGGTAGAAGCGGTAAAAGGAATTAATTTTGCCATCGACAGCGGAGAGTTTGTTTCTATTTCAGGCCCGTCCGGTTCGGGAAAATCAACCACGCTCAATATGATAGGATTGATCGATACGCCGACCTCCGGCGAGCTTATCATCAATGGAGAAACAATTTATCAAGAAAAAGACTTTGCCTCCCTTTCAAAACGGAAAAACAAGGGATTGAAAATTCCGCCGCGGCTCGATAAAAGAATCACACAACTGCGCCACGAATATCTGGGCTTTATCTTTCAGTCCTTCAACCTAATTCCTGTTTTGGACGTATACGAAAACATTGAGTTTCCGCTCTTGTTCGGTAAGGCAAAAGAAAGCAAAGAAAAGAGTAAGGAATGGATTGAGCACCTCATCGAAAAGGTCGGATTGAGCGAATGGACGCACCATAAATCGAACGAACTTTCAGGCGGTCAGCGGCAGCGTGTCGCTATTGCCCGTGCCTTGGTTACAAAACCGGCATTGGTGCTCGCCGACGAACCCACAGCGAACCTCGATTCTAAAACCGGCGATCAAATCCTTAGTCTGATGAAGGACATGAGCCGCGAATTTAACACAACCTTTATCTTTTCTACCCATGATGCCAAAATCGTCAATATGACCGACCACCGCATTAAAATCTTAGACGGAAGCGTTGTTGAGGACACGAAGGTTAATGGGTAATTGGTAATTGGTAATTGGTAATTGGTAATTAGGAAAACGTGAAGAGGAATAGGAAAGATGCCGTATGAAATGCTGGAACAGAAAATAAGAGCATTGCCGCAGGATTACTATGAGGCGCTTGTGAACTATCTCAATTATTTAACTGAGAAAGCCGCGCAAGGGGAACAATTTTGCGAAGCAGATGCTTTTCAGAAAATGCGCGAAGTAGGTCTTAAAACGGTTTGGGAGTATGTAAAAGATGACACGTGGTGATATATTCATGGTGGATTTCGGTATCCCTTTTGGAAGCGAAGTCGGATATAGGCGCCCTGTCATAATAATCCAGTCCGATAAAGAGAACCTCATAAAATTAAACACAACTCTTGTTATTCCATTGACTTCTAATACCGTTTATGCAGACTATAAGGGAAATGTGTATATCAAAAAATCAGAGTCCGGGTTATCAAAGGATTCTGTGGCGTTGGTTCATCAGCTTATCGTTGTCGATAAATTCCGTTTGGATGAGAAAATAGCATCGCTCAATAAAGCTATTTTGCGAAAGCTTGAAACGGCTATTGATTATGTCTTAAAGGATTGATGGTTATGATTGATTCAACAATGAAAAGAAAAACGATGCTGTTTTGTTTGATAGCTGCTTTTGCAATGAGCTGTTTGTTTGCAGCAAGTTGTGGCGGTGAGAAAGGCGGAACAGCAAAAGCGGCTGTAACGGAAACTGACTACAAAGGCAAAGAAGCGGTTTTTGTCTATGACGCCGGAGAAAACCTCGTGGCTGTTCTTGCAGAGAAGAAACAGCTTGAGTATATCGGTGCTCTTATCGGCGGAAGCATCGGTCAAAGCAGTGAGGCGGCTACGCTGGAACTTGTTATAGATGTACCGGAGAATGCAAAGGTACTCTATCGCTATGTGTTCAAAAATAGAACGGAACAAAAGATGAACTTGTATGTGTATTCAAATTATCAAAAAATCCGAATAACGGATATTCCCCTGCTTTCTTCGATAGTATGGGATGTTACCGATGCGGATTATGATACATTGATTCACCCGGAGAAAATATAAAAAGGGATAGTAACGATGAATAAAACGATTTTTAAGTTGGCGTTGAAAAATCTTTTTTCGCATAAGACA
>CAUVKE010000311.1:0-2676 GCA_963552415.1 uncultured Treponema sp. | reverse complement strand
CTGCTGAACGGTTCAAGCTGTAAACCGCGGCGAAGGCATGCAATCGCTTCGCTATGGCATCCCTCGGCGGCAAGCATCACTGCACTGTCGTTAAAAAAATCGGCTGTCTCTTGCATATCGATACTATATACTATTTCCTAAAAAACCTCAATCAATTTAACACTTCCATTAAATCTGCTTGAAAAAACTTACAAATTGTAGTATCTTCTATTTATTGACGTTCGGCGTTATCAATTTTAGCGGAGGATAGATATGGCGATGACTGACGCGCAGTTTCAACTGGTTACCTTTCAGCTCGGTGAAGAGCTTTACGGTGTCGATATAATGGATGTAAAAGAGATAGTAAAGGTTCAAGAAGTCCGACAGATTCCGAATGCACCGTATTACGTCGAAGGATTTTTCCATTTGCGAAATGAAATTATACCGATTATCAGCTTGCATAAACGGTTCCATCTTAAAAAAGCGAATTTTGACGAAGATGATGAATATTTGGGAGGATTTATCATCCTTAGAATCGGCAAATATAAGATCGGCATTGTAATTGACCGCATTGCACGTGTTGTTATGGTACGGCAAGAAGATGTTCAGCCGCCGCCTCAGATGATTACCGGTATCGGTACCGAATATATCAATGGGGTTATCCGTCAAGACTCAGGATATCTCATCCTCTTGGATATCCGCAGATTGTTTAATCCGAAAGAATTACAGAAGCTCACTTCCTTCTAGTATGCCGATACCTGTTTACAGCTCTACCATCCGCCGCTCGGAAATGGATGCCGTACTCACCTGCATGGTTGAAGAAAAAATCGGCCCGGGCGAGATGAATCAAAAACTCATTAAATTGGTACGCGAACTCTACGGAGCCGAAGGCGCTATTGCCTTACGCAGTCCGGCGATGGCATTAGTCTATGCGCTGAAGATGTTCGACCTTCCTGAGAAAGCGGGCGTACTATTATCGGCGCTCGCTCCTTCGTGGCAGTATCTCGAAGTAGCGCGAAACGGATTTACACCGATTGTTTTAGATGTAGATCCGTTGACCGGCTTGGTTTCGATTGAAGCGGTTGAAGAAGGGATTAAGCAAGGCGGCAGAGTGATGGTACTGCACGAAACGCTCGGTAATGTACCCGATATGGAAGCTTTCTCAGCTCTTTCAATTCCGATTATCGAAGATATTTCCCAAAGTGCCGGAGCACTGTACAGAGAAAAACGGGCGGGAACCTTCGGCTCGTTTGCGATACTGGGACTCGAAGAGAGGGATATTTTAACGGGCGGCGGCGGCGGCATCCTGATTGCCGTAGAGCGGCGCGATGCCTCCGTATTAAAGAACATGGCGGAAACCGTTCCTACAACCGATTTCTTGCCCGCCATCAATGCATCTCTCGCCTTTGTGCAGCTTAAAAATATGGAAAAAAACCTTCTGCTGCGTGACGAAATGCGGGAACTGTATCTCCGCGCACTTTTACAGACACGGCATAAGCCGCTCGTATTTTCCGAAGAGGTAAAAAATCCCGTTTATTCCTTTCCGGTAATACTGGAAAACGGCTTTAAGGACGTAAAACAATACGTCAACCGCAAAGATATTGACATAGAGCTCGCCTTTACCAATTCCATTGCGGACTTTTTAAAAGAAGAAAATAAATGTATCAATGCGGCGTCGCTCTTACTGCGAACCGTACTCTTTCCGCTCTATCCGCGGCTCGGTATCAATAATGCGGCAAAGATTGCAAAGGTATTGGGAACACTGCCGTAACGGACACGTATGCATAAAAACGTTATTGTCATCCTAACAACCTATAAACCGCACACAGCGGAGATATCCAAGGAGCTTCTGGACTTTTTGCAAGAAAACGGGATTCAAGCCGACATATACAAATATGACGGTTTACCGCCGGCAAAACCGATACGAAAGCGGTATGATTTTGCCGTCAGCCTCGGTGGGGACGGTACGGTACTGTTTGCAGCGCGGTACTGTGCGCCTAAAAAAATACCGGTGTTCCCGATCAACCTCGGTGAATTCGGATTTATTGCCGGAGTTGAACCGGCGCATTGGAAGCAGGCGCTCGGCGAATACCTTGCGGGAAATGAGAAACACCACGAACGGCTCATGCTCTCCACCGCCGTGTACCGTGATGACAAATGCGTCGGCTCCTTCGATGCGCTCAACGATGTCGTTGTTTCAGGCGGCGGCATTGCAAAGCTAATCAACCTCGCACTATCCTTTAACGGTATCTCTTTCGGTGTATATCGGGCGGACGGCGTTATCGTGTCGAGTCCGACCGGTTCTACCGCATATTCGGCAGCCTCCGGCGGACCTATTATGGATCCGACGGTTGCCGCCTTTGTTCTGACACCCATCTCGGCATTTTCCCTGTCAAACCGGCCGGTTGTACTGCCTGCTTCCGGTACAATGCGTATAGAGGTTTTGCATAATCGTCAAAAAGATGTTATTGTATCTATAGACGGACAGGAGTTGTTTCCGCTCTGCGAAGGCGACAAAATTGAGATTAAGATGTCGCGCCACCGGTTAAAACTTATCGGATGTTCGCCGGAAGCGTTTTACACGGCGCTCCGGTCAAAATTAGCGTGGTCGGGAAGTCCGTTGCAGGAATAACGCTGCGGCGCGGAGGTTGATGTGCTCGAAACCATTTCGGTAAAAAATATTGCGCTTATCGACGA
>CAUVKE010000310.1:0-2680 GCA_963552415.1 uncultured Treponema sp. | reverse complement strand
AGTTTCCCCGTGTTAAGCTGCCGAAGAAGCAGGTGAAGTATTGTAGGAGCTTTGCTTTTTATACAGAAGGGCAGCTCTGGTTTATCCCGACTGATGTTAACGAGGGAAGAATAACTACTTCAACCTCTAAAATCAATGCAGTTTTACCGCATCTATCGTTCGGTATTCGGTTGGATGTATTCTAACAGAAATAAAGGGGTAAGAGGGAACCTCTAAAAACTTGATTTTTTTGGAGGCGCCCAAGAATAATACCCGTGAAAAATACATTTATGCATTACGTTCTTCTGAAAATAAGTATATGCCGTTTACGACGGATAAAGACGGCGACATTGTTTTTTCTGCTTTGTATTGTATGTGTGGAAGCCGCAGCGGAACGCCGGCTGAAATTGGGAATTGAACGACTGCCGCAGTACCGCAAAATTTTTGCAGGAAAACGGGTAGGGCTGATTACCAATCAAACCGGTATCGATGCCGAAGGGACGCCCTCTGCCGTGCTGCTGAGCCGGATTGCGCAGCTTACAGCGCTTTTTTCACCCGAGCACGGTATACAGGGCAACGAACGGGAGGGGGCATCCATCGGGCACAGCACCGACCCACGGACGGGGCTTCCGGTATACAGCCTTTACGGGAACACCAAACGACCGACGCCGGAGATGCTGAAAGATATCGATATTCTTTGCTTTGATATTCAAGATGTCGGTGCGCGTTTTTATACTTATATTTCTACGATGGCGTATGCGATGGAAGAATGCGCGCGGCATAAAAAACAATTTGTCGTGTTCGACCGACCGAACCCGATCGGCGGCGCCGTTGAGGGGAATATGCTGGAGCTTACCTACCGTTCCTTTACGGGATATTTTCCCATTGTACAGCGGCACGGCATGACCGTCGGGGAGCTGGCGCTTTTGTTCAACACCGAATACGGTATTCACTGCGATTTAACGGTAATTACGATGGAAGGCTGGAACAGAGAATCTTATTTTGACGAGCTGCCTTTGATATGGGCGCCGCCGTCTCCCAATATTCCATCGCCCCAAACCGCGCTCGTGTATGCGGGCGTCTGTTTATTTGAAGGAACCAACCTTTCGGTAGGGCGGGGAACGACGATGCCGTTTCAGTACCTTGGGGCGCCTTTTATCGATGCATATCATCTATCCGAACAGCTGAACCGGCTGAATTTAAAAGGCGTGCGTTTTTTACCTGCATTTTTTACCCCGTCGCTTTCGATCTATGCAGGGCAGCTATGTAGGGGGATACAAATTGCTGTTACCGACCGCCGCTGTTTTGCCCCTGTTAAAACAGCAATCGCCATATTCTACGAACTTAAGCGCCTCTACCCCAATGAGTTTACGATTAACAATGAGGATAAAAAATATTGCGGCTTGCATTTATTAACCGGTTGCACGCAGCTTACCGATCATTCTCAAACCGCCCGGGATTATTTTGCCCGGATCGGAAAAGAAAGCAGTCAATTCAGCGGTATACGCAAAAAATATCTTTTATATTAGAACCCCGTTTATTCGCGCGGAGGGTTGTTGATTTATCATAGAAGGATATTTAAAAAAAATGTCTGTCATGTTTGCTCCGAATACTTCGACCTTTTTCTCTTGACAAAATATGCAGAGCATATAAACTGTAGCCAATCATTAATATATAGACAGGTCGTTGAAAGACGGCCTCTCCAGTTATAAACTATTCTAAAAATATAGGACATTGAAATGTATAAAATCGAAGACGGAAAGTTAAAAACAGGGTTTAAACGAATAGCAGCGTACCCCTACAAGCTGCAAATTGCGTCCCTTGTTATTTTTGCCGCGCTGATGTTTTTACCTTTCGGTATGGATAAAATGGACCTTTTTAACCATGCGCGGATGCCGAAGCTTCTCTACCCATTTACAGTTTTATTCTCAGGGGTAGTACAAAAAAATTCCCATTTTTTTTACATAAGCTGTTTTTCATTTTTTTTACTGCCCGTAATATTCATCATTATATCTATATCGATTTTTAATAAGAAAATAACACGGAATATCGTTATTATCTCTGCCTTTGTCGCTGTAACGTGCTATCTTGCAACTGCTATTTCGGGGATGACAGTATTTGCAAACACTATACGGTGGTTCCAATCTTTAAGTATTTTAGTATATGGTGCTTTTTTTGCCGCACTTGCCTTTCATATCTTTCTAATCAGCCGCGGTATTGCTTTAATAAAAGCAAGTAATGAAACATATTCTGAATACAAACAGCTCATTCTGGAAAACGAAAAAACTGAAAAATTGGATAAACAGCCGGAAAGCAAGAAAACGGGAACAGCGACCGACAAGCAACCGGAAAATAAAAAAATTTTCAATATAAAGAAACAGGTTCATGAGTTGGTTGGCCGCATAAAAATTCCTGAAAAAAAAACACATCTAAAGAGTAAAATAACCGGCGTAATTCTTATCGCAATTATTGTTATTATTTCCGTCTTTATTTATACGGATTTAAAGAACTACAAATTGCTTTTAACGCAAAATGTTAATACAACCGGTAAAAACCAAGCTGAACAGGTCGCGGCAATTTATGATTTTTCCGACGGGCTTCATGCAAAAATAAGCGCCTTTCTCGAAGGTATAAAAAAGACAAATGCATCTTCGCCGTTTCCGCACCACCGCGTAGATATTATTACGACCGACAGTAAAAC
>CAUVKE010000309.1:0-2682 GCA_963552415.1 uncultured Treponema sp. | reverse complement strand
GTTAAGGCAGGAGAGAGTGTCGCTTTTGTCGGTGAATCGGGGTCGGGAAAGTCAACCATTATGCAGTTGATTTTAGGTTTACGCCACCCGCAAGCAGGTACGGTCAAGATTGACGGAACCGATTTGACTACGATTGATTTACGCAGCTACCGTCGCTTCATTTCTGTGGTACCGCAATCGGTGATATTGTTTTCCGGTTCGATTTTTCAAAATATCGGATACGGACTGCCGAAAGTAACTCGTGAACAGGTAACAGAAGCAGCGCGGCTTGCAAACGCTTTGGAATTTATTGAAAAACTTCCTGACGGTTTTGACACGGGTATCGGCGACTCCGGCATAAAGCTTTCAGGAGGACAACGCCAACGTATCGCTATTGCGCGCGCCCTCGTCCGGAATCCTCACATTATTATTTTTGATGAAGCGACAAGTGCGCTCGATGTTATTTCCGAAAAACTAGTACAGGACGCAATCGATACGCTCATTCAAGGCCGTACCTGTTTTATCGTTGCGCACCGCTTGTCTACCGTACGCAATGTTGACCGTATTTTTGTACTGAAAGACGGGCGCATTATAGAAGAAGGCCGCTATGATCAGCTTGTCAATGCAGGCGGCGAATTCGCTCATCTCCGTTCCTTGCAATAATTATTCTGCTTTTATAATTTGCTGCATATACTCCTCCGCCTGCTTAAAGTCTTCGGGCGTATCGATGTCGAAGGTTTCCATCTCGGAGCGGAGCGGGGAGTACAGTATCAGGTCAGGGTGAGCATTTATTACGGTTCTGCCGCCGACACTTCCGTCCAAGCGACTGAGCTCACCGGCCAATGCCGCCGGAAAGATGACCGGAGAACAGTGTTTGCCGTTAAAGGCAGCAGAAACAATGCAGTCGGGATGGCTCTGAAATACGGCGCAGAGGTCGCGGATACTGTCTGCTTGTAAAAAAGGCTGATCGGCAGTACAAAATAAGAAACCGTTTGGGGTATAGGTATGGACGGTATTTGAGGCAGAACATTCCGTACAGCTGCTGCGAGCAGTCTGTACTGCAAGAGTCTCTGTATGACAGACGCAGGCAGCCTGTACTGCAAGAGCCGCCGAATGCCCCTGCCCCCGCTCCGGCTCAGGATTAAAGATAATATCGCAGTGGAATGATGGGAAGGTTGTATTTCCGCCGGCTTGGTTCTTTAGGTATCCGTTTTGCGCAGGCGGTTTTTGCGCAGACTTTTCTTGTGTTAACGTCTCTATCATTTCCGCTATCGGCTGCTGCGTTTCGACATTAACCGTAATCACTAAATGCATAATACCGGCTTTAAGTACTGTTTCAATCGCGTACCGGATTAACGGTTTTCCGCAAAGCGGACGCAGTTGTTTGCAGCAGCCCATCCGCGTAGAAAGCCCGCTTGCAAGAATAATCGCCGTGGGGAGTTCGGCGGCGCCGGTATTGTTGTTTGTAGGAGTTGTTGAGATAGTCTGCATAGCATTCGGTATCATTTTTTACCGTTTGAAGATCCGTCGCTGACGGTATACAAAAACGCGGCAAAGCTCTGCGCTTGCTCAAGCTGAGCATATAACTGAGGTCTGTTGTGCGGCGTTAGGTGAAACACCGTCGCTTCCGGCATTTGTTCCAAGACCGGCAAAAAGCGAGTTCCGTGAGGCTTTACGGCGCCGATGATATAATAACGCGGATTGGAAAACAACGCACACACGGTGCGGAAAAAAAGCTCCGCATCCGCTTCCATAACGCCGAGTTCATCCAGTAAGATGACCGGCAGATGCTGCTGCGGTGGGGTGCTGTTACGACTGATGTCGTAAGGTTGCGGCGTATCTGTCGGTTCGGGAACGGTACTGTTTTTTTGTGTGGCTTCGGAGCAACCGGCATCGGCATAATCGCCGTCCAGCGAAGAACGTACCGCCGTCTCCGCCTGCTTTAAACACATAACCCCGTACGCATCAAATACCGGCGCAAAACCGACCGGTTTAGGCGAACAGCATATTCCGGCGCGGTTATCGGCCTCATAGCGGAACTGCGTCGTTCCGTTTATTATCTGATGTATATACAGCGCCGGTTCCGTTTCTTCTTTTTTTGTAATAAAGCCTGAAGGCTGTAAGTTGAATTTTTGTATAAGAGCTGCGAGAAAGGTAGACTTCCCGCAGCCCGGTTCGCCGGTAACAAAGAATATCCGCTTTCCAAGTTCCGAAACGACCGGCTTACCGGCGCCGAAGTTATCAGAAGCATTGGCAGCTTTATTCTTGTGCGGCGATATGCTCAAATCGGTTAATCCTCTTTTGACTTAGGAAGCAGAAGGTTCAGAATAAGTGCGGTAACAAAGGCGCCGACGATGGCCTGCTTAAAGATATTCTGGAACCACATCGGCAGGTGCTGCATCACTTGCGGTACATTACTTAAACCGAAAGCAACGCCGAGGGACGCTGCGATAATGACAACATCGCGTTCCGCAATCTTTCCGCTTTGATAAATCAAGTTTAAACCGCTCATCGTGATCATACTGAACATCAGCAATACGCCGCCGCCCAATACGGGGTTCGGGATAGTCGAAACAATTGCTCCGAGTTTGGGGAAGAAGCCGCACAATACCAAGAAGCCCGCGCCGATTCCGATCGTAAACCGGTTAACAACCTTTGTCATACCGATAAGTCCGACGTTCTGGCTGAATGAGGTGTTCGGCA
>CAUVKE010000308.1:0-2686 GCA_963552415.1 uncultured Treponema sp. | reverse complement strand
TGCTTTTTGTTCTTATCATGCTATAATCTAAAAACATTTCAAAGTACCAATTAAAAGTAAAAGGCTAGCAATTATGAAAATAAAAAATGTGATATTTCAGCACAATTCAGCTCATGCAGGGCAACCGAAAGCGGCAGTTTCTCTTAAATTAAAATTTTTCCTTGTTTTTCTCTTTTTCCCGTTATGTCTTGCAGGGTTTATGATTGCAAACTATATGCGGGATAAAACGTTTTTTACACTCCAACTGCAACAATCCGTACAGACCGGTTTTAAAAATACGGAGCAGCTGCTTTCGCTGTATTTTTCGAATACCGCGAATATCATACGAACATTTGCTGCCTCAGACATTATCACCGCTGTAGATGCCGATATCACTTCCTATAAAGATAAACATACTGCATCGGGCGTTTCAAAGATGATCTGCATACCCGGTAGCTATGAAGAGCGCGTAATGCAGCTTTGTATGCAGTTTCAACAAGAAAATCCCATTTTTGTCGGAATCGCCTTTGCTACGGAACACAATGGAGGCTATGTACACTATCCTCCAATTGATAGAAAAGACGGCTATGATGCCCGTACTCGTGAATGGTATAAACTGGGAAAGCAGAAGCCCGGCGAGGTGCAATCACTAAATGCATACCGTACATCGTCCGGTCAAACAGTTATGACTATTGTCAAAGGCATTATTGATGTCAAAGGACATTTTAAAGGAGTCGTAACATTTGATGTCGATCTTTCTCATCTTGCCTTATTATTGGCACAGCATCATGATAACGACTGCCAAGTTATTCTAACCGATAGAAGTGATAAAGTATTGGTAAATACGATTGCTCCTGACCGTTTTTTTCTTCCCATTACGGAATTGGACATAAAACATTTAAGTGATTATACCTATAAGAAGGAACTGCGCTTTGAAGAATCAATTGCAGACGTGCCGTATTATGCGAAAACATTCCCTATCAGCCTGCCGATTACCGATTTCGGCTGCGTTATATTGATTGCACAAACAAGCACCGCTGCGCATTTGCGGCAGTTAATCCTCTTTTTTGTAGCAGCAACAGGTATTTCTTTGATCATTTTGCTTACAGCCTTTAATGCTGCGAGCCGATTTTTTATACGGCCTGTTATCCACACAACACAACTATTGGCAGGCATTGCCGAAGGAGAGGGGAATCTGCAAGTGCGGTTACCTACCCGTAAAAATGATGAAATCGGGAGATTGGCGCTCTATTTTAATCGGACTATTGAGAAAATCGCCCTATCCGTTCAATCTGTTCGAAATACGGCAGACAATATGCAGTATGTTGGAGCAGAACTTGTTACAAATATGACTGAGACAGCGAATACCGTACATGCAATTAGTACAAATATTGAAAATGTAAAAAAAGAAATGCTGCAGCATGCTTCGAGTATTCTTGCGGTAGGATCTTCTCTGCAAGTAATAATGCATACCATTGAAACACTTAATGCTAATATTGTCGTTCAAACGGATGTCGTTAAAAATTCGACCGCCGATACCGCACAAATGGCTGAAAATACAACCGAAGTGAATGAGGTTGTCGAATATAATCTAAAAACGCTGGAAACGTTGCATTCTGCTACTCGTGCCGGCAAAAATGCCATTCTAGAAACGGTAAATCTGACAAAGTCGGTAAATGAAAGTTCAGCAGTATTGTTTGATGCCAGTACGGTTATTCAAAATATTGCCGCACAGACTAATCTGCTGGCAATGAATGCAGCAATTGAGGCAGCCCATGCAGGGGAATCAGGAAAAAGGTTCGCCGTTGTTCCAGCAGAAATCCGGAAGCTTGCGGAAGAATCGAATACGCAAGGCAAAAATATTACTGCTATATTGAAAAATTTAAAAGATAAAATAGAAAAAGTTCATGAAGCAGCCCCTGTCATTGCACAGCATTTTGATGCTATTTTCCAATTAGCCGATCAAACAAAACGACAGGAAAATACTATTATGGAAGCGATGCAAAAACAACGTTCCGATAGCGAACGGATTATGAACGCGATGCAGCAATTAGAAACAATGATGACCGGCATTAAAAATAGTTCGCAAGAAATGCTGAATGGCAGCAATTTAGTATCTCAGGAGATGAAACACCTCGGTACTATGTCGGATTCAATTGCAAACAGTATGACTGAAATGGCATCCGGAGCGGTGCAAATTAACAATGCCGTACAAGCAGTGAGCAGTATCACTCAAAGAAATAAAGAGAATATAGAAAATCTCGCGTTTGAAGTGGCGAAATTTAAGTTATAGGAGCCTTTAAAAACTTGACTTTTAGCAGTCTTTCATAAGGAAAAATAAACACACTATGAACGAACATGATTTTTTGAAGCTGCAAAACGGCAGCGATATCCGCGGCGTTGCGCTGGAAGGCGTTGACGGCGAACACGTTAACTTGACCAATAAAGTCTGCCGGAACATCGGCGCGGCGTTTGCGCTCTGGCTTTCCGCAAAAACAGGACGCAGCACGGATACGCTGGTAATCGGTATCGGACGGGATTCCCGGCTTTCCGGCGAAGCGCTTGAAAATGCGCTCGTCGAAGGGCTTGCGGCGCAGCGGGTTACTATCGTGCGCTGCTCGCTTGCTACCACACCGGCAATGTTTATGGGCATCGTGTTTGAAGAAACAAACTTTGACGGCTCAATTATGATTACCGCGAGCCACCT
>CAUVKE010000307.1:0-2689 GCA_963552415.1 uncultured Treponema sp. | reverse complement strand
AAAATAACCGGCTACCGGTACGGCAGTGATGCCGAAAAAGACATATCCGTCCGTATTATCTGTGACCATATCCGTGCAGCTACCGTTATCTTGGGAGATCCGAAAGCGGTAGTGCCGTCCAATGTCGGTGCGGGATATGTGCTCCGCCGTATTATCAGACGGGCTGTCCGCCACGGCAGAAAGCTCGGCATCGAAGGAACGTTTTTAGCAATCCCTGCAAAGGTTGTCATTGAACAATACAAGGGCGCCTATCCCGAGCTAAAGGATAAAGAAGCAACTATCACCGCCGAGCTTGAAGCGGAAGAAAAGCGGTTCCTCGAAACCCTCAAAAAAGGAGAGGCTGAATACGAAAAAATGAAGCCGAACCTGTTAAAAAATCCCAAAAAGATTATTCCGGGGCGGCTCGCCTTTAAACTCTACGATACCTACGGTTTTCCCATCGAACTTACCGAAGAACTCGCGCGGGAATCGGGTTTAACTGTTGACAAAGCGGAATTTGAAGAGGCTTTTAAAAAGCATCAAGCGCTCTCCCGCGCCGGTAGCGAGCAGATTTTTAAGGGCGGCTTGGCGGATCACTCCGAGCAGACAACCGCATACCACACTGCAACGCATCTTTTGCACAAAGCGCTGCGGATGGTACTCGGCGATCATGTTGAACAGAAAGGGTCAAATATTACGGCGGAACGGCTCCGCTTCGACTTTTCCCATCCGCAGCCGATGACTGCCGAAGAAAAAGCGAAAGTTGAACGCATCGTCAACGAGCAAATTCAAGCGGATTTACCGGTTACTATGGAAATAATGCCGCTTGAAAAAGCAAAACAATCCGGCGCAATGGCGCTCTTCGGTGAAAAATACGAAGACACCGTAAAAGTGTATTCCATCGGAAACTTTTCTAAAGAAGTATGCGGCGGGCCGCACGTAGAACACACCGGTGTATTGGGTAAGTTCTCAATTCAAAAAGAACAATCATCGTCGGCGGGTATCAGACGTATCCGCGCGGTACTTATAAAATAGGTTCTTATAAATCCGCGGGGCTGTCCAAAAACTTCAGTTTTCGGACAGTTTCCTTAGATTTAGATGCGATGTTTAAAATTAAGTCATTACTGTATAAAGACTTAATTTTAAACTCGCGGGGATGTCGAAAAAGTAACCAACTTTTGAGACATCCCCGACGGTTAACGAGGCCGCGCTATTTTAGCGGCCGAAGTTATACCTACGGTACGGCCGATACGTAACTTACCGGCCGCTTGCTTGTTTATAAATATCAAAAACCTGAAGAGGATATGATGAAAAAAACTGTAATCACATTATTTATTGCATTAAGTTTGTCTATGGGTGTATTTGCTCAAGCCAGCCTGCAGCCTATTGCAGAAGTAAAACTCAGCAGTCGAGCGCCGATTACGCTTGGGCAGCTTAAAACCCGCGTTTCAGCATTGGAAAAAGAAATCGGCAGGAAGATGACCTTCGAAGAACGAAAACATGTGCTGGACGGCCTTATCAACGAGCGTTTAATCGTGCAGGCTGCGGAAAAAGACGGGATAAAACCTACGGATTCGGAAGTAAACAATTACTTCAACGAATACGTATCCAGTCAACTGGGACAGCAGGTGTCTGAATCGGAGTTTGCCAAACTGATTAAAGAAAAAACAAATATGTCGCTTGACGAATACATAAAAGCACAAAATGGCATGACCCTTGCCGAATTTAAGAGTTTTTTAAGGACACAATACATTGCGCAAGCGTATGTGATGCAGAAAAAAAAGAACGAGCTTCAATCGATTTCAAGTCCGACCGACGAGCAAATTCGTTCGTATTATGAGGTAAATAAACAGTCTTTTGTGCAGCCCGATACGGTACAGCTTTTCCTCGTGGTAGCGCCGAAAGGCGACAAAGCGAGCGCTGCGGAAAAAACGATAAAGGATATTCAAAAAAAGCTAACAGCAAATCCAAAAGCGACAGCCGATATCCGTGCTAAATCGCAGGAAAAAAATTCTGTATATCAAGCAGGTGAGATTTTCGTCAGTAAAACCGCATTGGCTGCCGAACAACTCGGTATTCCGATGGAAGAACTTCTCAAGATTTTTACTATGAAAGTAGGCACAGTGTCTCCGATAACCGAAACGAGTTCTAATTATCAGTGCTTTGTTGTTATAGAGAAAAAAGATGCGAAAATACTCGGTTTAAGCGATGTTGTAGAACCGGGCGGAAATGTAAGCCTTTACGAATATATAAAAAGAATGGTGATCATGCAGCGTCAAAATGAAGCGCTCAACGATGCGCTGGTTTCGGTAACCAATGATCTCCGTAAACCGGAAAATTTTGTTATATTCAAAAACGGCTCCGATCTTGAAAAAGCGCTTTCCTGGTAAAAATGGCGATCGGAAGACGGCGCGGGAGGATTCTCGCATTTCAGGCATTATTCGCTTGGGACGCAGGATCGCTTTTGCCTAATGATTTATTGACCTTTCCGTGGGTCGAATGTACCGGTAAAGAGGTGCATGACGAAGATTTTTTATTTTCACGGCTCCTTTTTTTAGGTACTGTTGAGCATATCAAAGAGATTGATTCTCTTATCGCTAAAAATTTGGAAAATTGGGATTTTGATCGGCTTAAATTGGTTGACAAAGCAATTCTTCGTCTCAGTACCTATTCTCTTCTTTTTCAACAAGATACTGACCCTCGAATCGTT
>CAUVKE010000306.1:0-2690 GCA_963552415.1 uncultured Treponema sp. | reverse complement strand
GTGGAACCAGCGCCATCCGTGGCGCTGCTAGGCAGTTGTACATCCGTGTACGCTGTTCAACGACGAGATGATATGTTTTTGAAGATGAGGCACTCTTATCCGACGGGATAAGGGGGCGCATCAGCAGGTTGAGCCAAAACGTGAGGAAATCACGTATTACCGGCAGTATTGATGGATGCGATGGATGAAGGCGAAGCGCGTGGCTCCCGCCAAGCAAAGCTCGAAACAGCAAAAATATTAAAGCAGCAAGGCGATTCGGTTCAAAAGATAATGCAGGCGACCGGTTTAAGCAAAAACGAAATAGAAGGCATATAAACAATGATAATAAACGGCCGCCGATAAAAACCGATACTTTTGTATAGGAGAAATAAGTGAAACGAACGATACTATCTATTGCCTGTGTATTGATTCCGCTTATTGCATTTGCAGAGAATGGAAGAATTACCATTTCGGAGCGCGCCGACTATTCGGTTTATAAAAACGGCGTTTATGCAGGGCTTACTTATCGGGAAGCCTATATCTACCTTGATGAAAAAGCTGCCGTTTATAACAATGAACCTGCCTATCGGTATGAAGGCGAGGCCTTTGTACTGGAAGAAACCCGTAAAAATATGGTTGGCACGGCAAAAAAACTGGATGAAATCAGACCAATTGCTTTTACGCAGTCGGCTCATCGGGGAACAGACGGCACAAAGATAGCAGCCCTTCACTTTACACAAGACTCGGGTTACCCGCTGCTGCGGAATTTTCCGGCAAGTCCTGTGCAGCGGCTTAACCAACAAGATAGCGGAAAAAAATGGACAGCTGAAAGTACTATCGTAGTGTGCCCGCAGCAAGGGAAAAATCCTACGAGAATACCGGTGTTGGCTGAATATCAATATATCGGCAAAAAGAAGTACAATGGAAACGATACTCATTATATAAAAGCAGTGTTCGCCCTGCGGTACCACGGTGAAGATCATTTTGGAGATGCTGATATGCTCCGGTCGGAGGGAAGCAGAACGGCGGATATTTATCTGGATGACCGGAATCGCCCGCTCTTTATTCGGGAAAAAATCGATGAAACATTTTTCTACAAGGGTGACGAAACAATTCGGCAGCGCGGTTTTTTACTGCATTTTTACGATTACGGGCAGCATACCGTTTACAACGGCGGTTCCGTACCGTCAACAGCATTGCTTGACAGCTCCAGCCCCCCTGCAAAATCTCCTGTCCGGCAATCTGAGAAAACACCAGGCGAAACAACACCGCACGTACCGGTAAAACCGGAAAACTCAAATAAGGAACGCATAAAAGATAAGGGAGACGGTATTTTTAATGTGCAGGAAACACCGCGCGGCATACTGTTAAATTTAAAAAATTTACAGTTCGTTGCGGATAAGGCAGAGTTATTACATGGAGAAGATAAAAAACTTGATGAAATAGCTTCCATCTTAAAAACGCTCACCTTTAAAACCCTATTTGTTGAAGGTCATACTGCCGATGTCGGTGATAAAAGTTCTCAGTACGGACTATCCCTCAAACGGGCAAAAGTCGTTGTCGATGAACTGACCAAACGCGGCATTCCTGCGGGTGTATTCATTTATAACGGAGCAGGAGGAACAAAACCGATCGCATCGAATACAACCGAAGCCGAGCGCGCACTAAACCGGCGTGTCGAAATCACTATCATGGAGTAAAACGATACCTCTGATACCGCCTAAAACATCTCTTTGCGATTTGTTAATTTAGTGATATAATCGTCCTATGCAAAAATTATATCGATATGGATTACTATGTATCGGCTTCTGCTTTGTCTTTATGGGGAGCAGCTGTGTTTCTACTTCTTCGGCAAAACACGATGAGGCAAAAGTTCAAAATTACGGCAAAGATAGCAAAGATATTTTGCTTATCTTTACCGGTTCCGATTGGTCAAAGGAAGCGGAAGAATTTTCAAAAAATATTCTTACCGAATTGTGTAAAACGGAATTGGCGAAGAACTATGCCGCCCGTTTTATCGACTTATTACGTAATCCTTCGGAAAGTGAACGAGCAACAGCTCAAAAGAACTATCTGCTGTTTTCGGAATACGCAGTGCCTGATGTTCCTTTTATTATACTGCAAACAGCCGAACAAGATACGTATGCCTCTGCCGTTATAGAATCGGATATAAAGAGCAGCGTGCAGCTGATAGAAAAGATTAAAGGGTTGACAGCACAGCGGACAAATGTAGTTGAAGCACGAAAGCGCATCGGCAGTACAAAAGGAGCGGAAAAAGCTCGGGCAATCGATGACTTTTTAAATACGGTCGGCAATGCGGAAGCGCACCGCTATGATGCGTTACGGATGCAAGTACCGGCGCTCGATCCCGATAATCGATCCGGCTTAAAAGGAAAATACGTGTTGATGAGTGCCGACATACGGGCAAAGAGCTTTGCACAGCAGGGGAATTACCTTAAAGCGAGCGATGAATATAAAGCCGCCGCAGAAACCGGCGACCTTTCACCTGCCGAATTACAGTTAGCGTGGTACTTAGCGGCTTATTCCTACTTAATGACGGAAAATACTGAGTCGGAAACCGCTATCGAATATTTACACAAAGCTATCGAAGCAGACCCTCAAAATGCCGCGGTGCAACGACTCAATCAGGCAATACATAAGTTGCAAAATGATGTTCAGTTAAAAAAATAATGAGAGATAAAAGGAATTAC
>CAUVKE010000305.1:0-2691 GCA_963552415.1 uncultured Treponema sp. | reverse complement strand
CGAGCTGAACTGCGGATACAAAACTCCGCAAAAAACAGACTGTAGAAACGAGAGGTACATGATGCATACTCTTTCACAAAATCTTTATGAATTGTTAACGATCTTTAGCCAGCAAGAGGCTCGGCGGGTCAATGCCGACACGGTAGAGCCTGAACATATACTGCTTGCGCTCATCACAAAAAAACTGGGGCGCGGATATCGGTTGTTGGAGAATCTCCATGTCAATTTTTTGACCCTGCAACTGCGGCTGGAACAAAGTACGCCGATACGGGAAGGCGAACCGGTAAAAGGAGACATTCCTTCATCAAATAGGGTCAAACAGCTTGTCGATACCGCCGCCGCTCAAGCCCGGATTATGCAGCAGGAAGCGGCAGGGACGGAGCACCTTATTCTGGCTTTTGCTCAGATACAGGAGAGTATCCTTGCGCATTTCTTTTTACAACAGGGAATTTTTCTGGATGACGTACAGCAGACCATGAAAAAGCTGCACGGTACGGATACGCGGCGCGATAAACAGCAGCAGGAAAAAAAGAAGCATAGCGTATTATCCGAATTCAGTAGGGACCTTACACAGATAACCCGTCATGGTCTTCTTGATCCTGTAATCGGTAGGGAGCGGGAGATGCGCCGCGTGATGCAGATTTTATCCCGCCGCAGCAAGAATAATCCCGTCTTAATCGGAGAACCCGGTGTCGGCAAGACTTCCGTCGTCGAAGGACTCGCGGCGGCTATTGTGAATGAGCAGGTGCCTCGGTCGCTGTTCGGAAAACGGGTTGTCTCGCTTGACCTTGCTTCCGTTGTCGCCGGTACCAAGTACCGCGGACAGTTTGAAGAACGCATCAAGCGCATTATAAAAGAAGTCAGCGAGGCTAAAAACATCATTCTATTCATCGACGAGCTGCATACGCTCATCGGTACCGGCGGCTCTCAGGGTGCGCTCGATGCGGCTAATATCTTAAAGCCGGCGCTTGCCCGCGGAGAGATACAGTGCATCGGTGCAACCACGCTTGACGAATACCGTAAGTATTTTGAAAAAGATTCCGCCCTTGAGCGGCGTTTCCAGTCCGTGCTGATTAAAGAGCCGACGAAGGAAGAAACGTGTGCGATTCTCGGGGGGCTTAAAGCAAAATACGAGCAGCATCACCATGTTCACTATTCCGACGAAACCATTAAAAAGATTGTAGAGCTTTCGTCCCGCTATATCCCCGACCGTTTCTTCCCCGATAAGGCAATCGATGTAATGGACGAAGCGGGCGCTTTGAAGAAAATGGATACTACCGAACTGCCGCAAAATATCACGGCCATCGAACAGCGGATTGCGGAACTCGCAGGCGAAAAGAAAGACTTGGTTGCAGTACAGGATTATGAACGGGCGGCTGTCGTGCGCGATGAAGTAAAACTCTTAAAAGTTCAGCTGGAAAAAATTAAGATGCGGTGGTTGAACCAAGAAAACGAAACAATGCTTGAAGTAGACCCTGCCGACATTGCCGAAACCGTCTCTTTGATGACGGATATTCCGCTCAAGAGTGTCGGCTCCGACGAGGCAAAGCGCCTTGCCGAAACCGAAAAAGAGCTGCATAAAACCATTATCGGACAGGATGAGGCAATCGGTATTATCGCAAATGCGCTGCGCCGTTCCCGTGCGGGAATTGCCTCGACGGACAGGCCTATCGGCTCGTTCCTCTTTTTAGGACCCACAGGGGTAGGGAAGACCCTACTGGCAAAGGCGCTTGCCGAATTTCTCTTCGGTTCTGCGGAATCCCTTATCAGGGTCGATATGAGCGATTACATGGAAAAACATGCCGTTGCTCGATTGGTCGGAGCGCCCCCGGGGTACATCGGTTTTGAAAACGGCGGAATGCTGACGGAAAAAATCAGACGGAACCCATATTCCGTTATCCTGTTTGATGAAATCGAAAAAGCGCACCCCGATGTCTTTAACCTGTTATTGCAGGTGCTGGAGGAGGGGGAACTGCGGGACAGCCTCGGCCATACGGTGAGCTTTCGGAATACGGTAATCATCCTTACCGGCAATGTCGGCACGCGAAACTTGATGGACGAGCCGCTCGGCTTTGCACGGGTAGAAAACCATGCAATCGACTATCAGAGTATGAAAAAGTCAGCCGAACTGGAGGCAAAAAAGGTTTTTAGTCCGGAATTTTTGAATCGGCTTGATTCGCTGATTGTCTTTACCCCGCTTTCGGAAAAAGAGATAGAAGCTATTTTCGAGTTGGAACTTTCCAAATTGATCGGCCGCCTCGCTGCAAAACAGCTACAGCTTCGAATCACCGATAACGCTCGCTCCTATTGTATAGAGCACGGCTATGATCCCTTGTTCGGCGCCCGGCCGATGCGCAGGCTGTTGCAAACCGAAATAGAAGATGTCCTCGCCGTTAAAATCATCACTGGGGACTTTACACCCAACACTACCGCTGTCGTCGATACTAACGAAAATGCGCTTACGATAAGCATTCAAACCGATAGACCGGCGATTCCGGCAACAACCATCACCTTACTTTCTGCCGTGTCCACGGAACCGCAGGAAGGGTAGGGTATGCTCGATTTTAACGCGTATCATTGCTGCGGCTGGAAGGAATATTGGATGGAGCAGACAAAATCTGAAAATTGAGATACACTTTTAAGAAACAAATCCTCATAGTGAACTTTCGTATTTTTGATGCGTATAAATCC
>CAUVKE010000304.1:0-2694 GCA_963552415.1 uncultured Treponema sp. | reverse complement strand
AACGTATTAAAATACGCCTGCGGTACTTTTTTGCCTAACTCCTTGTATCTACACCATCTATTTCCAAAAGGCATTTCAGAAGCGGCACGGATGCCGCTGGTTCCACGCAGAAACAAGTTTGCCCTGCAAACTTGCAGCTCAAGAATGTATACGGATGTACATTCTTGAGCGAGGGTGCTCCGCAAGAACAATAATTTTGTTTTCAACAAGATACGAGACATCATTGGCAAAGCTCATATACATCACTTGTTCAAGCTTAATATTTTCTAGTAGCGCAGCATCATGCAACTGGGTACCGTGTAAAGCATTGTAGAGGGATAAAAACCTCTCTTTTGCTTTTTCATCGGTGCTAAACAGATCGACAAAAACAGAGTCTTTATAGTTACGGTTATCCGGTACGGTTTCTAACATGATAGTAGTATAGCATACAAAGCCTGATAGTGTAAGGTCATTGGAATAAACTACGCTTGATATGCACAGCGATCATCAAAATCCTCGTCGCTATAACGAAACACAGGAGGTATTGATAATGGGTAATGGGTAATGGCCGGCCTTAATTACACATTATCAATTATAAATTGATTCGACCTCTGATATCTTTTAAAAATTGACATTTGCAAAAAATCCCTGTATCATTTTTTTATGAGCATCAATGTATATTCTCTGGGAGCCGCAGAGGAAGTAACCGGTTCAAAGCATATCCTCGATGTCGACGGGTATTTGTATCTTTTTGACTGTGGGGCTTTCCAAGGAAAGAGGGCGGAAGCCGATAAAAAAAACCGCGATTTTAATGTCCCGGCCGATAAATTAACCGCCGTTGTGCTTACCCACGGGCACTATGATCACTGCGGGCTGTTGCCGCTGTTGGGTATACACGGGTTTACCGGTAATATTTATGCGACGCCCGCCTCACGGGATATCGCCAACCTTGTACTGATGGATTCCGCTCGTATACAGGCACGGGATGCCGAATATCTCCAAAAACAGGCAATCAAAAAACACGAAAAATTCGACTGGAAGCCGCTTTTTACCGAAGAAGATGCCGTGCAAACCATCAATCAATTTGTAACGGTTTCGTATCATCGTCCCGTGTGGATCGGCCCGAATGTGCAGCTTGAATTTTATGATGCGGGGCATATTCTCGGTTCCGCAATCGCGTTTATTACGGCAAAAGATTCCGCCGGTAAGACTGTAAAAATTGCCTTTACCGGAGACCTCGGCAGAAAGAATAAATCGATTATCCGCGACCCCGATATTATCCCTGCTGCCGATTATATTATGATAGAAAGTACGTATGGAAACCGCCGGCATGAGGATATTCACAATGCGATGGAGATGCTGGAACATACGGTTAATGATGCGGTAAAGATGCGCGGTAAGATTATCATCCCCGCTTTTGCCGTTGAGCGGACGCAGGAACTCATCTATTATTTCCATCTGCTGACGGATCAAAAACGGATTCCGCAAATTCCCATCTATGTCGATTCGCCGATGGCGGTGAACGCAACGACCATCTTTCAGGTGCATCCCGAATGCTTTGACCAAGAAACACAGGAAGCCTTTGTCAAACACCACAAAAACCCGTTCGGTTTTAACGCGCTCAAGTTTATTACAAGTGTTGATGAATCGAAGGCGCTGAACGGGATGGAAGAACCGATGGTTATTATCAGTGCGGACGGCATGTGTGAATTCGGCCGCATTACGCACCACCTTGCAAATAATATTTCAAAGCCTTCGACAAAAATTATGCTGGTCGGATATATGGCGGAGAATACGCTCGGTAGGCGGTTGATGAACCGTGAACCGGAGGTAAAGATATTCGGAGAATGGCATCAAGTTCGCGCTGAAATTCTTCAGATTAATGCGTTCAGCGCCCATGCCGATTATGTCGAAATGGTCGAATGGCTCGACAGCCTCGACACCGGAAGCTTGAAAAAGCTATTGATGGTACACGGCGAACCTGATGCGCAGAGCTTTTTGCAGGCGTATTTACAGGAACACCGCTATGAATCGCATATTATGCGGTACGGCGATATGATAGAGTTATAGCGATGCAGATTATTACCGGTTTTCATGCGATTGAAGAATTACTGCGCTCGGTCGAAGCTCAGTTGGAGAAAAAAAATTCGGAAACAAAAAGCTCCGCACTGCGGCTTAAGATCCTTTACGCCAAGCAGGGGCCGCGCGTAAAAAAAATTCTGGCTTTAGCGGAAAAACTTTCCGTAACGATAGAGCGGCGAAGCGATACCGAACTTGACGAATTGACGGCAGCCCTGCCTGAATACCTGCAAAATCACCGCGGGATTATCCTGATCGATGAACGTCCGCAGGAACAGGCGCCGAAGCTTTCCGCTGATGCGCTGCTCGCCGCGCTTGCTTCCCGCGAAAAAGCCTTTGTCGTTGTCCTTGATTCAATTACCGACCCTCACAATACCGGCGCCATTATCCGCAGCGCCGATCAATTTTCCGTCGACGCCGTTGTGCTGCCCGAACGGAGATCCGCCGGAGACTTTCAGACCGTCAGTAAGATCAGCGCAGGGGCGGCGGCGTGGGTGCCGCTTTTATACACGGCGAATTTGGTGCGGACGGTGGAAGAACTTAAACGCAACGGCTTCTGGGTATTCGGCGCCGACGCCCAAGGCGATTTGCTCCCGCATACCAAGTTCCCCGACAAAATCGTACTGATTATGGGCA
>CAUVKE010000303.1:0-2703 GCA_963552415.1 uncultured Treponema sp. | reverse complement strand
GCAAAACCTCCGGATCCGCCCGAAAAGACAGGCAGACCGACAGCTCCGGCAACCAGAAAGAGCAGTACCGAAAGACCACCGAACAGCGGCCCCAACAGCAATCCTGCAAGCACTGCAAGCGCGTTTTGCAATACAATCGGAATAGGTCCAACGGGAATAGCCATCATCCACCCCGCACAAATCAACGCAGCAAAAACTGCAGAAACAATACTTTTACGCATTATCATACACTCCTAGTCATCTTCTAAGAACTCAAGTTTTTAGCGGTTCGCTCCTATAATTTTGACGGAATCAGCTTCCACGTGCCTTCAATATTTTCCAAACCATAGACGAGCAAAGAAACATTCGCCTGCTTCATAATAACATCGACCCGTGTCGGTGAAACAAACTTGATATCATCTACCCGTACATTTTGGCGCGAAGGAACAAAGACGTAGCTAAAGTAGTCTTTCAAAGATTTAAGTTTTATCCCCTTAACCGGCAATGCTTCGGAAACTTTTTGAAGCGTCAAAGCTTGAGAATACTGCTGTTTATACTCTTCCGATAAGAATTTCAGCCATTGACTATAATCCTTTGAAGCAGTAATCCGGTTGAGATTCTCAACAATCTTTTCCATCTCCGTTTTTGTTTGATCATAGGTTTCTTTTGTAATTGTAACCCCTTCGAACTCGGCGATAACGGTATGTTTTTCTTCAACAGGCTTCGGTTTAGCTTTAGCGGCCGGTTTTTTTTTCGCAACAACCGGTTCTGGTTTCACGGACGGTTCTTCCACCTTCGCAGGCGGCTCCTCCTTCCGAGCAGGAACTTCTTGCTTAGGCTTAGCCTGTTTTACCGGAGCGGCCGGTTCAACGACTGCCGGTTTTACCGGTTTCTTAACGGAAGGGGCAGGTTCAACAGCCGCCGGTTTTACCGGTTCCTTAACGGAAGGAGCAGGTTCAACGGCTACCGGCTTTACCGGTTCCTTAACGGAAGGGGCAGGTTCTGTAACCGGTTCAGGCGCCGTAACCGCTTCGGACTGAGCGGGTTCCTCTTTAACGGAAGGCGGCGCAGCAGAACAGCCGACCAATACACTTATGATAAAAGCCAAAAATAAATATCGATGGAATACTTTCATGTCTATTATTCTATAGGTAAAAACCGATTTCGTCAAATCATCAAAGCATTAAATCATCAAATATTCACGGCAAACGCGACAGCTCGTTATGGACGGTGTTATATGTCATAAAACCACCCGAAAGATTCACCGTATCCTTATACCCGTTCTGCCGCAAGATTCGCTCCGCGATGTATCCTCGCAAGCCCATTCCACAATTAATAACAATCGGCCGATCCTTCGGTACCTCATTCAGCCTATTCCGCAATGCGGTATGCGGTATATTGACCGCTCCCGGAAGGGCGCCGCAGCTAAATTCTTCCGGCGTCCGTGCATCAAGGAAGAAGGCTCCCTGCTCCGCATATTTAGGAACATCCCGCCACGAAATAATCGTTGTTAAACCGTCACGGTCATTTTTCGCAATAAAACCGAGCATATTGATGGGATCCTTGGCGGAATCAAACGGCGGTGCATAGGCGTGCTCAAATTCGGCAAGATCGGAAATCGTGCCGTTCTTTTTGATATAGGCGGCAAGCACATCAATCCGTTTATCAACTCCTTCCGCACCGACAGCTTGCGCACCCCAGAGCCGGCCGTTTTCCGGGTTATATAAAATTTTAATCGATATCATAGAGGCATTCGGATAATAACTTGCATGATGAGCCGCATGAGTTACTACCTGCTTGTAAGGAAGCCCTGCCCTATCCAACGCCTTTTCACCCAATCCCGTTGCTGCGGCGGTATAATCGAATATCCGCGCAATACTGGTACCGATTGTTCCGCCGTATGTTTTTTTATTACCGTACACGATATTATCCGCGCAGATACGCGCCTGTTTATTCGCAGGGCCTGCAAGCGGAACCGTCGCATCGGTACCAAGCAGCGGACTCTTAAACGAAATCGCATCGCCGATAGCGTAAATATCCTTTTGAGAGGTTTCAAAATATTCATTGACCTTTATCGCCCCGTTCGGCGCAAGCTCGATGTTGCAATCCTTTGCCAATGCGGTATCGGGACGCACGCCGATCGAAAGAAGAACGGCATCGCATACAACCTCGGCACCCGACTGCAAGCAGACTGCCAATTCGGCGCCGCGCCGTTCAAAAGCTTTTACACCATCTTTAAGGTATAAACTTACACCCTTGCTGCGGATATTTTCCTGCACGATTGCCGCCATATCGTAATCGATAACATTCATCACCTGATCAACCGCTTCGATAATGGAAACTTCCATGCCGCGGCGGTGTAGGTTTTCAGCCATTTCCAAACCGATAAAACCGCCGCCGATTACGGCAACCCGTTTTGTTGCAGGGGTATCTATTTTCCGCTTAATCGCATCGATATCACCGACCGACCGCAATGTGTAAATGGCGTCATCGTTAATTCCCGGAATCGGCGGTTTAATAGGGGATGCACCAGGGCTTAAAATCAGCGTGTCATAATTTTCGGTAGTTTCCGCCCCCGTATCCAAATTTTTGACCGTTACCGTTTTCGCGGCGGGGTTAATTGCCGTTACTTCATGCCGTACCTTTGCGGTAACATTCAGTGAGGCCTTAAATTTTTCGGGCGTCATCACAAAAAGCGCCTCGCGGTTTTCGATAACACCGCCG
>CAUVKE010000302.1:0-2708 GCA_963552415.1 uncultured Treponema sp. | reverse complement strand
ACGGCTGGTTTAAAGACACTTCTTGTACGCAGCCGTGGAATTATGCCACCGATACGGTTACCAAAGATATTACGCTCTATGCAAAGTGGCGTAATGCTTTGCCGCTTACTCCAATTGAACCTTCGACGCCGCTATACACGGTAACGTTTAACACGCGCAATCTTACATCACCCCTCACTCCGATAACTGTTTTTAAAAATCATACTATCCCTGCAAATGATATACCGAATCCTACGCACCGGACATGGAATTTTTCCGGGTGGTATAAAGATAAAAATTGCAATGCTCAATGGAATACGGCCTCCAATACCGTTACGGCAGATATAACGCTTTATGCAAAATGGACTCCTAAAACTCTTTCAAAACAGGATTTATGGGAAAGTAAGAAAACTGAAGGATCGACAAACTATTTTCGAATTCCGGCATTGGCGCAGACAAAAGATGGGACGCTGATTGCCGTTACGGATTTACGATACAATCATACTGCCGATATCGGTAAGTTCGGGCCTAATGGGGAATGGGGTCAAGCCTCCCATATCCATCGCGTGGATGTAATAATTAAACGATCTACCGATAACGGCTTGACATGGGATAGCAGCAGTACAAAAATTACAAATGCACCGGATAATCCCATGCAATACGGTTATGGAGATGCCGCTATCGTGGCAGATAGAGAGTCGGATAATGTACTGATTATTTGTGCTCACGGGGACACTCGCTACGGACATTATACAGCAGGAAATGCAAGTACACGACTTAAAGTTGTTAAGCTCCGTTCCTTAGACAGAGGTAAAACGTTTACATCGCCTGAGGAAATTACGACTTCCATTTACAGTTTAAACGGTAATTGGGGAACGCTCTTTTTCAGTTCGGGGAAGATGATGCAGTCTCGCAAGATAAAAAAGGGTAGTTATTATCGTATTTATACAGCCATTTTAGCTAAAAATACAGCAAACACCCCCTTCGGAAATGCCGTGTTGTACTCCGACGATTTCGGTGAAACATGGCAGGTTCTCGGCGATACGACTGTGTCGCCGATATCGAACGGTGATGAAGCCAAGGTTGAAGAGCTTCCCGACGGCAGAGTACTGCTTTCAAGCCGCACTGCGAACGGACGTCTTTTTAATATCTTCACTTATACAAATGAAGGAACTGCAAGCGGGCATTGGGAAAGCGCTCAAAGGATGCCGCTCGAAAATGAACGCGGTACGAACGGTGAAATATGTATTATAAAGGTTCGTAAAACCGATACGAAAGCGCCGGTATATCTTGCATTACAGTCTATTCCCTTATCCTCAAAACCGCACCCTAAGAGCGGCGAACCGAATATCCGTATGGATGTAGGTATCTATTGGCGCGTAATAGAAGAGAACATCGGTCTTTCGGCATTGGCAGACAGTACCAAGTGGAAAAAATATCAAGTATTTACCGGAGAGAGCGGGTATTCGACAATGGTGATGCAGCAGGATCACCGGATCGGTTTCTTATATGAGAAATATGATCATGTTACCAACCTTGGCGATATGAATGACGTATACGATATCTGCTATGAAAGTTTACCTATCAGTACTATTACTAACGGCGAATACGAAGCGGCGTTTTTAACGGAATAGCAAATCGTTTTAGCGGATATGATAAATCATTTCCTTACAGAAAAAGCCGATAGGCTTTCAGTTTTTGGACAGCCCCATTCCCTTGACATTATTTTTATGAGTGATATACTAGCGGCGTATTTGTAAGTTTTAGTTAAATCGCTCGAGGGGCTTATGTATATTGCACAAACCAAAAAGCGTGCGTTTACGGCAATTTTATTCGCTTTATTATTCATATTTATTCCGGTTATCGGACTTTATGCCGCAGACGGCGAAGAGGTACTGGATTCGTGGACTAAAATCGTAAAAAAGATGGAAGTGCATCTCAACAATGCCTACGATCTTTATACTCAAGGAAAATCAAAAGAAGCGTATGACGAAGTAAACGTAGCCTACTTTAGATTTTATGAATCTAAGGGTATGGAAAAGATAACGATGGGGTACCTTTCCGGTGCGCGTAAAACGACGGTAGAAAATGCGTTTTATGAATACCGCCGAAACGTCTACAGCGACAAAGATAATGAGATGGTAAAAGCGCATAAAGATAAGCTTATCGCGATGCTTTACCATGATGCGGCCGAGCTTGACGGTACGCTGGATGAAGGCGGAAGCGAAGACACCTCAAAATCGGCGACGGTCGCAACGTTTATTTCTTGTTTCGTATTGGTGCTCCGCGAAGGCTTGGAAGCTATCCTCGTTATTGCGGCAATTATTGCTTATCTTGTAAAAACCGGAAAAAAGAAGTACATCATGTCAGTGTATGTCGGCGCTTTGGGCGGCGTCTTGCTGAGTATCTTGCTGGCATTCTTGTTCAGCGCTATTGCCGGCGCTCAGAGCGGTATTGCTCAAGAGGTCTTTGAAGGCGTCGGTATGTTCGTCGCCGTTATCGTCCTGTTCTATGTCAGTAACTGGATGCTTTCAAAGTCCGAAACGGAGGCATGGGAACGATACATTCATAAGAAGGTTGAAGCGTCGGTTTCAACCGGAAACAAATGGGTACTGATTTTTGCCGCCTTTATTGCAGTCGCACGTGAAGGGGCTGAGCTTATTCTCTTTTTCCGCGGCGTTCCCGTGCATGGAACAAGCGGTCGGAATGCAATGATTTTGGCGATTGTG
>CAUVKE010000301.1:0-2710 GCA_963552415.1 uncultured Treponema sp. | reverse complement strand
TAAAATGCAACAGTCGAACAAAATATCAATTTTGGAGACTGTTGCATTCGTGCGCGGAACGCGCATACGTCAATACGTGATGTTTGCCGCAAGGCAAACTCATCGGTTAACGAGGCTGCTCTATTTAGCAGCCGAAGTTATACCTTCTATAAAATCTGCCATATCCCATTCGTTTAAAAAGACGGTAACAAAGTTTTTCATATATTGTTCGCGCTGTTCGGCAATTCGTTTAGCAGTTTCGGTATTCATCATATCTTTAAGATAAAATAGTTTTTCGTAAAAATGGTTAATTGCTGTAGATGTATGCTGATAATAGGTTTCTTTATCCATACTCAGCATAGGTTTTATTGCCGGATCGTACAGCGGACGGTTACGGCTTCCGCTATATGCAAATACCCGTGCTATTCCTATCGCGCCCAGGGCATCCAACCGGTCTGCATCCTGAACGCATTTTCCTTCGATGGAAGACGGAGTAACGGAATCCGTTCCCTGATACGAAACTTCTTCAATAATGGTACAAATCAAACGGTATACGGAATTGCTGATATGATGTTTTTGCATAAACGAGACGGCACGGTCTTTATGCTTATACGTTTCCGGCGAAAGTTTTCTATCATCTACATCGTGCAGCAATGCTGCAAGCTGAACGATATACGGATCAGCGTGTTCTTCTTTCGCAATATAGCTCGCGATGCGGCATACTCTCATTGTATGAAAAAAATCATGTCCGCTTGTATCGGTTTTAAAAAGCGTTTCCGCATACTTTTTTGCAGCTTCGATAATAGCACCTGTTATTTCTCCATTCATTTCTTATCCGCCTTTGCCTAAATCCGATCCGTGCATTTCGAAGTCCTACATCTTCAAAATAATATTTTAACGGAGTACCGATATATTTTCTTCCCTTTACATCAGTTATGGTTATGAATTTTCACAGTCAAATACAATGATTTTATCCCAATCTCTTTTTAAAATAATATCATCGACTTGTTTTGCCGTGTATAATTCGTCCAATGTTTTATAATAATCCAATTATATTTTCCAGTTTTCTAATTCTAATAATCGAAATAGGGATATTTTTATTTTCCTCGAATTTCGCTAATACCGTCTTGTCACCTCGCAACGCAAAAATTATTATATCGGTATCAATCAAATATGCCGTCTAAAGCCTCGAATCTTGTTGAATTGACACGGGTGTTTCTTATATCGTCAATAATTTCTTCCGTACTTCTCGCATCGTCCCATGCTCCTGAAAGCTTCAAAAATTCCTCTGTAGCATTTTTGGGTTTTACAGGAACGGAAGTAAAATAATTTTGCAAAATGGTAACAACTTGCTGACTGATTGAACGGTTATCACGTTTTGCGGCGAACTTCAATCTATCGTATAAGCGGTCATCCATATCGCGGACTTGTAACATTGCCATACTATGTCTCCATATCTACTATACGGCAAGTAGTATGAAAAAACAAGCAAAGCTCATGATTTCTTTTTCAATCTATTATCTGACAAAAACAAATGGGACTTCTTGACTTTTTCTCTTGTTCGGTGCATTATAGACAGACACTCGTTCTGTGTTTTTTTTCTTTGTACGGTTAGCGTCATCTAACATGTACGGCAAAAACTAAGGAGCCGATTTTTGAAGCGTAACAGCAAGAAGCCTGAAGTCCGTAAACAGGAATTGATCGAAATTGCTGCAAAGCTTTTTGCAGAAAAAGGATATGAAGCGGTATCCGTACGGGACATCCTTGATGTCGTTGACGGCGCCCCCGGTATGTTTTACTACTATTTTAAGTCAAAGCAAGATATTTACGTTGCAGCTATGGAGCAATACATTTCCGAACGCTTGGAACGAAAGTGCCGGATGCTGGAAGACGATACCGTTCCGTTTTCTAAAAAACTCGCTGCGTTCCGTAGTATGATTCGGGAAGATATCAGCGGGTATACGGAGCGGTTTATACCAAACGGCGATGTGGCCCCTTAGGCTGCCCCGTATAAAATTTGGGATTTTCTCCAAATGTTAAACCGCATGATTAAACCGTACGCCAAGTTTCTTTTGCAGGCATATAATGACGGCCATTTATCCGATAGGCTAAAACTAACGGAAGAAAATGCGGAACTGTTTGCGACATTTATACTCTACGGTTCGTGGGGAACTATCTATAACGGAAAGTTTACCAAGAGCGATAAAAATTTCACGATGGAGGATGTGATAGCGGTTACCGATAAGCTTTTGCAATAACGATACACATACATAATAATGATCACTTCTAATACAACCTGATAAAAATGGAAGGATTGAGAAGTGTGCACTATCGGATATTTTTTTTACTACGGCAACGGGAATGATCCTTATGGACATTCCCGTTGTTGCGTTTTAGGGAGTATTGAACGAATTCTGTCTGTCGATTTCAAATCTACAAGTTCACACACTGAACTTAAAAAACTAATGCGATGCTAATGCGCATAATTATAATTATAAGGAGTGTTTTATGGACAATCAAAAAAACACAAAGTCCTCCAGAGGGGCGATCGCCGCAGGACTTTTTATCGCGCTCTATCTTGTAACCTACGTTATCATCGGCGCGATCTGTATGCCTGTTGCAGTGCTTTTCTTGCTGATGCCGGAATTGGTGGCTTTCTTTGCAGCGCCTATCTATCATACGATGCTGACAAAGGCGCCCGGGTGGATTTCGATCTTTCTTGCGGCGGTCA
>CAUVKE010000300.1:0-2722 GCA_963552415.1 uncultured Treponema sp. | reverse complement strand
AAAAATGGATGACAACCGGAAAACTTGGACGAGGTGAAGACACAAAGGTTGCCGTATCGCCGGAAGAGTTTTGTTCAAATGCGACATCGGATTCAAAAATTGCAATATCATTCAGTGCGCTCAATATTACGGAAAACGCTTCAATTTTTAACGGCGAATCAATGGTAATAGTCCCGATGCTGCGCTCAAAGTAATTTTCAAATGAAGTACGAACAGTCAAAAAATGATCCGCAGTTTCCGCTGTACCCTGTGTATTGTCGCGGGTATAATCCGTTATCTTTTCTTCCGCCGATGAATTGATATATTTTTTTACAACACTGCTTTCATCACCATTAAGGTGTTGAATCACTATCCAGCGATTACGAACGGTACTCTTTGTTACCGGCATAACAAATACCCAAAGCGCTAACACAAGAAACACGCCGCCCATAACCTTACATTGAATCGGTATTCTGAAACGCGGTTTAACGATCTTTCTTTTTTTATCAAAGCTAAGACTCAACCTGATTAAAAACAAATCGAATGGAACAAAAATACAGGCTGATGCAAGGTTGATAAAAAATATGATATGAAACATATACTCGCGATAAAGAATAATATGCATCATAAACGGCATAAGCGGTAAAAAAAGACATACGATAAATATAATTTGTAGTACAATATTTTTAAAATGATAAGCCGCTAACGACACAAAATATATCACCATAAATATGATTGAAAACGAAAGGTTAATAAATGAAAAAATAAAAATATTCAATAAACAAACCGCATGAGCAATAAATCCGTAAATAAAACGATTTGCCGGAAGCGGAATAAATTTATTAAATGCGGTAACGGTAAACATAAAAAACAATGCAAACACATATTTAATCAATAGCGCTGTCAACGGAAATGAATTCAGTTCACTTGTAGACGAAAAACGCAGATAAAAAAGCGCTTCCGTTATCTTGGAACCTAAGTAAAAACTAAGCCAATTTACCAAAAAGAAATAACCCGGCATCCACCACAGTTTTAATAAATCCCTGATATGCTGATCCCGTTTTTTTCCGAATAAAAAGCTAAAAAACATCAACCATAACAGGAATATAATTGACGATACAATAAGCGTTATGACAATATGCTGCTCATTAATGATTATAAGTTTTGTATGCAGCTTAAAAACAAAATAATGAGTATCCCATTCATTACTCATACTTTGAGTAATGGCAGGTGCAATCGAAGAAAAACAATCCGATAAATCCGCACCGGTTTCTATTTTTATCGCTGGAATATTCGCCTCATTATAGAGCCGTAAAGCAGGATCATCAGGCAGCCAACCGAGACGGTGAAACACAACCGCGTTAGTATAAAAGTCAATAGGAATATTTTTTTGTTTCAAAGAGGCGTATACCGCTTTTAAAAACCATGCAGGGGTTGTGCCTTTCGACGTTCCCGTAATAATCCGTGCGCTATCGGATTTATCGGGGGCAAGAAGACACACAGCAGCATTCGGATACGTAATCAAAGTCTGAATTAACGCCTTAGTCCCCTCGTATCGCTTTACGGGAACATCAACCGGTAATTCGGAAACATCATTTTTTGTAATAGCGACAATGATATGGGTATTCGGCGCATCAGCAGATAATTTTTGCGCATATTTTTGCAGTTGCATGGTTATAGCAGTAGCTTGATTATCACTACCTGCCGATGCGGTAAAGACAATAACCTTATCCGTTTTAGGCCCGAATTCATAAAAGATATTTTCTGCAATCAGTTCTTGCGCCGGTAAAAGAAGAAAAAAGAATACCCAACACAAACGTACTGCCGGTAACAATACTTTCTGAAATAAGTATTTATGCACGCAGCTCATAAACTGTCATAATCCTGAACCTTGCCGGTTGAAAACCATATTTCGATACGCTTATAGGAACGATTTATCCTTCGGACAATAGACGCAGCTTGTTGCCGTGCGGATTCTTCGGCAATGACATCGGGATGATATTTTTTCAATAAGTGTTTCCATGCTTTTTTGCAATAGTCAAGCGGAACACCCGGAAGCACTTGCAAAACAGCAAAATCTTCCGTTAAAGCATCGGGAACGGGCACACGTATCGGTTCAACCTTTTGTTCAGGTTCTTTGTATGTTCTTTTTTTAGGAACACGCCGCTCGATTTTATTTCCGGCGCTTCGGTATCTACCCTGCCGGCCTTCTACCGCTTGTTCAAAGGGATCCTCATCCGTCCCAAGCCGATCACGCAGCAAACTGCCGAGGGTTTCGTAATAATCCGACATTATCGTATTTTCCTCTCTATAATATCATCAAACACGGCGCCGGAACCTCCGGTAACATCTTTCTGCAAAACCGATCCGATAAAATAATGTAAATACTCAGGAGATTCTCCGGCCGTTAAATTCTTTTCGGTTCGTAAAACAGCAATATCGCTGTTTGTCAGCACAACGCCTTTCTGTAAATCTTTTATATAATGCAGCGAACGATTCGTTTTACCGTAATTCTCTTTTTCCGCAGCAGCAAGTTTTTTTTCACCGTCACCGATAATGCGCTGTAGAAAATCCTTGGAATAGCCGTAAGCCTGTGCCGCCTTAAAAATAGCTTCATCGGTCTTACCGGTTAATTCCCTTACAGTTTTTGACATCCGCAGAAACTGTGCCGGTTCCAATGCAACAGGGTCGTCAAGACCGACATCGCTGCGGGAAAGACAAATATGCTTTTCGATAATGCAGG
>CAUVKE010000299.1:0-2736 GCA_963552415.1 uncultured Treponema sp. | reverse complement strand
TCTTCAAGCGAAATCGGACGGGTATGCACCGTGTAAAAATCGATATTGGTAGGATTGATACCGAATTCGGGGTTTTCTTTAACGACTTTCCGTGCCTTGGTACTCCACGTTGTCCATTCTTTGTCAGTTAGCAGCGAGGGAACCAGCTCATGCTTAATCCGCTTAAAATCACAGTTGTTATCAAAACTGCGGATAATAGTTTTTAGCGCCCATTCGGGATTCGTTTTCACCTTTGCGGCGAGTTCATCGCGCTTCATAATCGATTTTAATACCCAGATATGATCTTTATCCAGTGTTTGAAGAGCGGTAATACCCATTTTAAGGCTCATTGTGTGTCCGCGTTTCTTTGCAAAGTCGATAACTAATTCATCGTTATTAACTTTTGCGATGCGTCCGACGCCCCATGTACGGTGAAACACAAAACAGCCTTCATCAAAAGAAATATGTTTTTCAAAATCGTCGATGGCTTCAAAAACATTCCGCCAGCTTTGCGTTAAATTGGATACCTTTATGTATTCTTCAAGCTGACTGTGCGATGCATATTTTTCTCTAAAGCATTCGACAATCTCCTTTCGAGCCCAGTTATCTTTATCGTCGCTGGTGAGTACCAGTTTTAAAATATCGATAGCGGTATTCCAATCTTTTTCTTTTTTATAATAATCGTACAAGTCTTGCATAAGCGCGGCGCCCCGTTCCGCACCGAGATGATCCGCTATTTTCCGTTGTACGTGATAGAAAAAGTCGATTTCTTGCGGTACCAACTCCACCAAACGCGCCCACACTTCTTTTACGGCAGTGTATGAATGCCGGTTGATATAGCGGTACAGGGCCTTTTTATAATATTCAACGGCTTTTTCAATATCGCCCATTTGCTGATACCGCTCAGCAAGCTGTTTGGGAATATCCGCTTCTTCATAGTCGATGCGAGCAAGCCGCTCCCAAATATCATAAATATCGTCATTGCCGGCTTCTTTATAGCAGTTCGCTAAAGTCCGAAGCGCAAACTTCGAGTCCCCAAATTCAAGTACCCGCTGACAAAGATATTCAACGATCTGTATCCGATGGTTGTCGATAAAAATGGTTACCAGTGTTATGAGCGAAGAGTCATCGAGCAACTGCTTGGAAAGTGCAATAATACTTGAAATATACAATGCTGTAATACTTGTTTTATTATGAGAGAGATGCTCATCGGATAGTTCTTTTAGTTCATCCAAATGATGATTTCGTTTCGCTTCTTCAATCAGTGTATCAAGTTCTTTAAAATTGTTAATAGAATAATTTGTAATGGCAGCACGTGTCCATTTTTCCTCATTAAATATATCGCGGACATTCTTTTCCAATACATCTGACATATTCACCTCACTGTGTCATTACCGTATATAGCGGTCATAGATTTTCTCGTCGAGCAGTTTAATTCTTAGAAGAATCTCATCGATTTTCGGCTTTTCAACGGTACCATTCATATAATGGTCTATAAGCCAAAAATAGTAATTAATTAAACGAGGGATAAGAAGCTTTTTATTTTTTACGTCCTTCTGCCTCAGCTCATTTTCAAGCATATAGATAGACTGCTTCAGCTTCCCCAGTTCCAAGGCTCTCAGTTCACGTTTTACATTGAGTACGCCGTCAAGCGTACCGTAAACAGGAAGCCATTCCAACAACTCTTCTCCTGTAAAACCAATATTTACGACTTTGGTAACGAGCGCATTGATAATTTCAGATTCAAGGAAGCATAATTCTATTTCTGAAGCGTTTTTAAAGAGTGCTTCCCGGAAAAAAATCTTCGCAAGCCGTATTTCGCCGCTTAAAGCATAAGCATCAGCAAGCTCTGCTGAAATAGCTGATGAATTCGTATTCAAATCGGCTGCATATTGTAAACAGCTGATCGCCGTTTCATAATCTCCAAGAGCTTTATAGCAAAGTCCTGTTTTCCGATATATTTCTGCCGTATTATGTACCTGTTCAGTTCCATTTAAGAGCGCTCGATACAACCGTAACGCAATGGTAAACACACTGCACTTGAGCGCATAGATAATCGGCTCGTTAAAGTCTCCCTTATCCTTTATGTAATCAAGAAAGGGCTTCCACTGAGAAATAATATACTCACCGCGCAAGAAATCATCGGCTAATGCTTGTGAATAACGCACCCGATCAAGCCAGAAACTAACCCCCTTTAGTGTGTACATCACTTGAGGGTTTTCCAAATCCTGTTCAAGCAGCCGCCCGAGACTCGTATACGCTTGTTCAAGATTTCCTTGCTTGAGAAAGGCAAGAGCCGGCTGCAATATAGTCTCAACAGAACGGTCTATCATAGTTCTATATTATTATACTGATAACCGTGCTTTAGTCAATTAACCCATTGACCCATTTTTAAGCATTTGCTATTATCTGCTTCCGTTTTTAATCGTTTATCAAGAAGATATGAAGCTTAATGTAACGGTTCCATCTCTGAACTCATCTCCGCCGTCAGCTGTATCGCCTTGTTGCCGTCAATCCATTCTATTTCGATGCCGTTCCGTGCCATACGCCGGAACCATGTTTCCTGCCGTTTTGCGAATTGTCCGATTGCCCTGTAGAGTTGGTCGATAAAGGCTTCTTTTGTTTCTATTTTGCCTTGCAGATACTGTGCGGTAAAGCGGTATTCCAGTCCGAGACTTTCGAGCCGATCCCACGAATACCCTTGCGCATGGATTTGTTCGGTTTCTTCTATCATACCGGCATCGATGCGGGCAATGA
>CAUVKE010000298.1:0-2736 GCA_963552415.1 uncultured Treponema sp. | reverse complement strand
GGACTTTGCAATGGCGGCGCGCTGTATATATCGATACAGGAGAATTTTTCTAAAAAGCTTTCCAATGCGCGGAACGCATCGCTGTTCGCTTCCGTTCTGATTACGCTGTGATTTCCGTACTCCACACCTTGGATGCCCGTGCCGCGGAAAAGCGCCGCGTATATCTGTAAGTCGAGCCAGAACGGAGCAGCGACCGTTAAAAAAGGTTCAAACGCATTATCGATTAAAAACACCTTGACGCTTGTTCCCGTCCGTACATACCGCCCGGCACCGGACGCATCGGTCATTCCGAAAAAGAGTTCCGAAAGGATGGTTTTATCCTTCCGCACAAAGACAATACGCGAAGCGTGTCCGTCATCGATTTGGTAATCGGGATAATCCTGCGGGCGTACCGATATGGGGAGAAAGGAGCGGTCGGCGCCGAGCAGCGAAAAAAAGCGATCGATAATTTCCTGTCTGACCGGATAGCTGCCGTTTCCGGTGCGGAGATAAAAGCGGGCGCCGTCTTTAATCAGTGTCATTTCGCCCATCTCTACCGGTTCAGCCCTTGTCGGAATAGAAAACCGGATTTCCGCAACCTCGCGGATATCCTGTTCATGCATCAAGCTGTTCGAAAAAACGCCCGCCCGGGAAGGCCGGTGTAAAAAGCTCAGCGCATAGCAACAGAGCAGCGCGCAGAGGATGATAAACAGAACCTTTGTTTCTTTTTTAAACGGACTGTTCCGTCGAAATGAAAGCCGCGGAGTAAACAGCCGTAATGGATTAAGAACGCGAGGATGCCGATTGTTTTTCGCGAATGTTTCTTTTTTCATGCGTGGTTCCTCCGCCGGAGGATGTACAGCGCAGCGCCTGCACTGATAATCAGCAGGGGGACCAGCACAAGGTTAAAGATACGGGCAGCGGCGATAATACGGTTAAAGGCTGTATCGCTTTCAAAATAGCAGAAGGGCAAAACCGCAGGCTGTTTGTTTTTCAGCTGCAAAAGCGCATCCTGCCGCGCAATCCAGTACACGGTATTCACCATAAAGTCCAAATTCGCATCGGAATTTGTGTATTCTACGGCGGAACTCACGCAATACTCATCCGCAACTACCAAAAGCCGCGCATTATCTGCACCGCTGATACCGCTTACCGCATTGACGCCCCGTTCGCTGAAGGCTGCAAGCGGATAGGCCGCGTGTTCGCCGTTCGCGGCTGCGGCAAGCTGAGTTCCGTGCGGGTCGGTGTTATACGGCGGCTGTTGCAGCGCCGACCGAGTGCTTGAAACAAGCAGCGGAAGCGGCGTCTTTCCCCGCGCGGCGGTACAAACCAGCTCCGACGGCCAGAAAAACTGCACGGGCTTTGCCGCAGATAGCAGCGGAGGAATCGCTTCCACCTCTTGGCGGAACACCTGAACCCAAAACGGGTAGTTGATATGCTCGTACCGAGAGCCGTCGGCGGCCGGTAATGTCATGCGGAAGTTTACGGGATCCAGCACAAGATTAGTCTGCACCGCAAAGCCGGAGCGGGCGAGCAGTTCAAGCAGTCCGTCATCTTTTTTGGGTGTTGCACCCCAGCTGCCGCCGATATCCACGGTGTTTGCGGCTACAAAAAAGACGGCCGAACCATGCCTGTTAATGAAGGTATCAACAGCTGTCAGCATATCGGCATCAAAATAGGAAGAGCCGATTACCAATAGCGGAATTTCAGGGTGCAGCTCAGGGTAGGGTTTGGTTAACGTAATCGGTACAAACCCCGCATACTCAAGCCACGGCAACACATACTTATAATTGCCCGCTGCACCGTTTTCTGCGCCGCCTTCGGGAAGCGCAACATAGACGGAACGGTCGAGTTTTCTTCCCTGCGCATCCTGGTTCATCTCGGTAATGAAACGCGCAATATCAGCTTCAAGGGTGTAGATGTCGGAGAGGAACGGAATAACGCGGCTTTCCCCGCGATATTCGCACAGCAGTCCCGAGTAGAGGTTTTGCAACACCTGCGTATTGTTGCTGTTCCGCTCAATTTGCCGGGCAACGATGCCGAGCTGATTCAGCTGCTGCGGGGAAAGCTTCTCCGTATCCTTGTATCGCACGAGACAGCGTCCGTCCGCAGTACGCTGATATTCTGCGAGGATGTCTTCAACATATTGCAGCGACGGCAGATACCCGTCAATATTATACGAGCGGAACCATGTAATCGTTACCGTGCCTTCAAGACTGTTCAGTATCGATCGGGTATAGGCTGAAAGCGAATAGGTGTGCTGTTGTGTCATATCAAGCCGGGCATAGAGCCGCTGTGAGAGCAGCGCTGCCGTTACTACAATGGCGCCCAACAGCAGAGCTTGAACGCGGTACTCTTTTACGCTGCGCATCTTTATGTTTATCGTTTTTGTGTTCATCGGCTTTCCTCCTGAACGTACAGTAAAAAGACCGAAAGCCCCTGCGCCGCGACGATGAGCAGTATATAAAAGAAGAAATCACGGGTGTCGAAAATACCGCGCGCAGCCGACTCAAAATGAAGCGTAAAAGAGAAATAGCGCAGTATTTTTACAATGGCTGACGGGAGCGGCAAAACTTGAGCAAGCACGTGGCTTGCGGTAAAAAAGATACCGGTAAAAAAGCTGAGCAAAAAGCTGACGGCGGTGTGCGCAGAGATATTTGAAAGTGTGAGCGACCATGCGGTAAAGGCTGCGCCGAAAAAGAGGACGGCACAATATGAAAGAAAAAACGGAAAAAAATCAAAATAGACAAGCGGAAT
>CAUVKE010000297.1:0-2746 GCA_963552415.1 uncultured Treponema sp. | reverse complement strand
ATACCCTTTGTTACGACGCAAGCGTCGGGGTATTAAACCCTCCGCACGAATAAAAGAAAGCACAACATTTCTTTTGAGCTTGCGATAAGAGTTTTCAATGACCCGTTATTGCTTACTACAGTCGACTTAAATCATTCATCGCAATATGAAACGCGATGGAATAACTTAGGTTTATTAAATGGGACTGTTATTTTATTTGTCGTTCATACAGAACAAAATGGATTGACAAGAATTATTTCCGCCCGGAAAGCGACCAAAAAAGAGGTGGAGGACTATGAAACAAATGCAAAAAGAATACAAAACTATTGATTTTCCACCCTTAACGGAAGATCAAAAAAAAGAACTTGAAATGCTTAATAATATGCCCGATAGCAAAATTGATTTATCTGATATTCCGGAAACGGATTTTTCAAATGGTCATTTTTATTATATTCAATCGCTAAAAATGCCGAAAACTTCGATACACACAAAAATTGATGATGATAATCTTGCATGGCTTAAAAAGGGCGGTAAGGGCTATCAAGCGCGCCTAAACAATGTTATTCGTTGGGCACGGCTTCATGATTGTCCTATTGCGCAAATGTAGAGCCGGTTCTACACCGGTACAGTAACAGCCATGATGCTTCACAGTCCATAACAAGAACTGTGAAGCGCTTTTCTTACGACATAAGACCGGCTACTCTGATACCCTGTTCAGCTGCTGCCTTCTTTAGAAAAAATTATTTATTCATAAATTTGAGCAGGTCGATAACGCGGTTGGAATATCCCCATTCGTTATCATACCATGATACTACTTTGAAGAAGCGCTTTTCGCCCGGAAGGTTGTTCTGGAGCGTTGCCTTGCTGTCGTAGATGGAAGAGCGTTTGTCGTGAATAATATCGGTGGAAACGATTTCTTCGTTGCAATAGCCTAAAATTCCCTTCATATAGGTTTCGGAAGCTTTCTTGAATGCTGCATCTAACTCTTCAATAGAGGTATCTTTTGTTGCGCGGAAGGTTAAATCGACAACGGAACCGGTGGGGGTCGGTACACGGAATGACATACCGGTCAGCTTGCCCTTTGTTGAAGGCAATACTTCGCCGACAGCTTTAGCAGCGCCGGTCGTAGACGGGATAATATTGATAGCAGCAGCCCGTCCGCCGCGCCAGTCTTTCATCGAAACACCGTCAACGGTCTTTTGTGTTGCGGTATAAGAGTGAATCGTTGTCATCAATCCCGTTTCAATTCCGAAACCTTCTTTTAAGATGACATGAACGATGGGAGCCAAACAGTTGGTGGTGCAGCTCGCATTGGAAACAACGTGATGTTTTGCGGGATCGTATTCGTTTTCGTTGACACCCATAACGATTGTCTTAATGGGCTTTGCGGCATCGGCGCTCTTGCCGGGCGCGGAAATAATAACCTTCTTTGCGCCCGCTTCCAAATGGCCGTAGGCTTTTTCGTTTGTATAAAGGCCGGTACTTTCGATAACGACATCAATGCCCAATTCCTTCCACGGGAGCTGAGCCGGAGTTAAGCCCTTTCCGGAAACGCATTTAATTTCATGTCCGTTAATCACCAGTACATCATCACCTTTTGTACCGATTTCGGCATTCATCTTGCCCTGTACGGAATCATACTTGAGCTGATATGCAAAATATTTTGCATCGGTTGAAAGATCGACAACCGCAACGACATCAAATTTATCCTTTCCAAGCAAATTCTGTTCAACCAACGCTTGGAACACGAGCCGACCGATTCTACCGAATCCGTTAATAGCTACTTTCATATTTATCTCCTTAAAATAGTGGAACACACTGAAGGAAAGCCGTTAAATAATACTGCGGCTGCTCTTTGTGTTCTATAAATCCTTTTTTAACTGTGAATAAAAAGGGGTGGGTTGTCAATATCGCGTATTTTGGACACATGGGATGCGGGAGCGAGATGTACCATATATTTTTTTTAAGATTATCTTGCTCTTGAGAAACGTTTTCAGGTATAGTGCTTTCTGTTTTGAGGCCTTATGTTTACAAAAGATTTTGATTTTGAACTCCCTAAAGAATTGATTGCGCAGTATCCGTCAGCCGAACGCGGACATGACCGGCTGCTTGTGTTACATAGAGGGACGGGGGTATTAACCGATGCGATGTTCTCCGACTTACCTGATTTTTTGCCGCCTGATTGTTTAATGGTGTTTAACAACACGAAGGTACGCCATGCCCGTTTGTATGCCCATACCGCGAGCGGCGAGGCTGAGTTTTTGCTAATTGAACCGCTCGACGAAGGCTTTGTTTGGAAAACCATCGTAAAGCGCGCCAAGCGGCAGCGGGAGGGGAAGGAGTACGCCTTTGACGACGGTACCCGTGCCGTGCTGATTCCTCCTCCTTCCCCCAATGCAGCGGAAGTCGATTGCAAATATATACGTTTTAACCGCTGCATTGATGACCGTTGGCTGGAAGCCAACGGTCATATCCCGCTGCCTCCGTACATCAAGCGCGACGACACGAATGAAGATGCCGCGCGGTACCAGACGGTATACGCACAGAACACCGGTTCGGTTGCAGCGCCTACCGCCGGACTCCACTTTACGGAGCCGATTTTACAGGAACTGGATAAGCGGCATATTGCACGAACCGCTGTAACGCTGCATGTCGGTCTTGGTACGTTTTTACCGGTACGGACTGAGGTTGTCGAAGAACACACAATGCACTCCGAAAAATTCTTTATTTCCGACGAAACGGCAGCAGCAGTGGAAACGGCTCACCG
>CAUVKE010000296.1:0-2774 GCA_963552415.1 uncultured Treponema sp. | reverse complement strand
ACAGATGTATTGGCCTGATTTTGCTCAAACAATGGAATTTGCTGAACGCTATGTATATTCGGATCCTGCATCAAGTAAGAATAAATCCGGCTTATTTGTAGAACTGATGGTCCGCGAAATGATGCGTATCGAACATATCCCGGAGCCAATAGATGTAAAAGAAAACAATCATTTTAACCGTACAAGAATCCTCAAAAATGAGGGGCTTATTCCGTATGATGTAAACCAATGGATTAATCAAGTCCGTATCAAACGGAATAATGCTGCGCATGAAAACGATGCTAACGAGCAAGAAGCACTTTTAGTACTCCGTTTTGCCCACCATATTGCAGTTTGGTTTATGCAGACTTACGGTGACAGCTCATTTACAGCGCAGCCGTTTATCAAACCAGAACTGACGAAGCGGAAAATCAATATAATGCCGCTGGTTCGAAATCAGGAAAAGAAAATTGAAGAACAGAAAATCGAACTTGCATATGCAGAAGCAACCATTGCGGAAAAAGATGCCCTGATAGCGGAGCGCGACAAAAGGCTTCAGGAACTTGAAGCGGAAATAAAAAAAGAACGCAAAATCCGCGAGAAGGCGCTCACTCTTACGCCGCAAAGCTCCCGTTCCAAACAGGAGCGTCAAGATACATCTGCTCAAGCAATTGCAAAGACAAAACTGACCGAAGCGGAAACCCGTGCAATTATTGACGAACAGCTGAGAAAAGTCGGCTGGGAAGCGGATACGGAAAACTTGCGTTACGCAAAAGGTGTCCGGCCGCAAAGCGGTAAAAAACTGGCGATTGCGGAATGGCCGGTTGCATCGGAAAAGGGAACAACTGCTCATGCAGACTATGCGTTATTCGTCGGCGAACAGCTTATCGGCATTGTAGAAGCAAAACCGTATGAAAAAAACATTCACGCAGTCATAGACAACCAATGCCATGAATATGCTCGGAATATAAAAGCCGAAGATGAAAAGTTCTGTATGGGCGTTTGGCATAATTATAAAGTGCCATTTGTGTTTGCTTCAAACGGGCGGCCTTATTTAAAGCAGCTGGAAACCGAGTCGGGGATTTGGTTCCATGATTTACGGAAAAGCAGCAATATTCCGCGTGCATTGCAAGGATGGTACAGCCCTGAAGACTTGCTTGCCAAATCCCGTCAGAATATTGACGAAGCCGACCGTGCTCTCGAAAATTTACCGTACGATTTTTTGCGCGACCCAGACGGGTTGAATCTCCGCCACTATCAGCTTTCGGCTGTTGAGGCTGTCGAACAGGCAGTTGTGAGCGGGCAGCGGCAGATTTTGCTTGCAATGGCAACAGGCACGGGCAAGACGAGAACGGTCTTGGGGATGATTTACCGGTTCTTAAAAGCCAATCGCTTTCGTCGTATTCTCTTTTTGGTAGACCGCACGGCTTTGGGCGAACAGGTGCAAGATGTGTTTAATGATGTAAAACTTGAAGACCTGCAGCCGTTGAATACAATTTACAATATCAACACGCTTGATGACATAGATATTGCAACGGAGACGCGCGTTCAAGTTGCTACCGTGCAGGGAATGATTTTCCGCATCATGAGCGAAGACAAAAATCGTATTCCTTCCTCAGGAGACTTTGACTGTATCATTATTGATGAAGCGCACCGCGGATATACGCTTGATCGAGAGTTAAGCGAAGCCGAACTTTTGTATCGTGATCAAAATGAGTTTATCAGCAAATACAAAAAAGTGATTGAATACTTTGATGCGGTCAGAATAGGGCTGACTGCGACGCCGGCTCTGCACACCACGCAGATTTTCGGAAACCCCGTATTCACATATTCATACCGCGAAGCAGTGATAGACGGTTATCTCGTAGATTACGATGCACCTTACAGCATCAAAACAGAACTGAACCAGTACGGCATTCATCATCAAAAAGGAGAAAAGCTTGCCCGCTATAATCCCGTTACAAAAGAACTATTGAATCCTGAGGAGCTTGCAGATGAGCTTGATTTTGATGTAGAAGACTTCAACAAAAATGTGCTTACCCCCGCTTTTAACAAGACGGTACTTACCGAGCTTTCAAAACACATAGATCCTGAAAGCGACGAAAAAACAATTATCTTTGCCGTAAGCGATTGCCATGCAGACGAGATTGTCGAACAATTGCGTCAGATATATAAAGCACAGGATATCACTGCTGCAGCGATAGAAAAAATCACGTACACAATCGGAGATAGAAAGCGCGTACAGAATGCAATCAAGCGTTTTAAGAATGAGCATTATCCTACGATTGCCGTAACCGTGGATTTGCTTTCTACCGGAATTGATGTGCCGGAAATTACTAAGATTGTTTTTATGCGCCGTATCAAATCCCGTATTCTTTACGAACAAATGCTGGGGCGTGCTACTCGTCTGTGTCCTAAAATAAATAAAACCCATTTTGAGATTTATGACGCAGTTGATTTATACGGCTATCTGAACGAAGTTTCTTCGATGAAACCTACCGTATCAAATCCAAGCGTAACGTTTGATGAACTGTTAGAGGGCTATAAAACGGTAACCGACAGCGAGCATATCGCGTACATAAATGATCAGATTATTGCAAAACTTCAACGCGCAAAACGCCGTATGGATCAACATCAATCAAACTTTTTTACCGTTACATCGAATTACGACAGCGTAGAAAGTTTTATTGCCGCGGCAAAAAAAATGAGAACTCACAATGAAGAATCGTGCAGGGATTTGTTCTTGGAAAAACGAGCGGCCTTTAACGCATTCAAGGAATCCGTAGAAAATGCCC
>CAUVKE010000295.1:0-2778 GCA_963552415.1 uncultured Treponema sp. | reverse complement strand
CACAAGCGTCAGCCTATTTCCCGCCTTTGCGATGCCCTCCAAACAGATTGCAAAACGGTTCCTACTCAAGATCGGAAATACCAAACCGATGTGTTCGTTTCCGAACTTTTTCCGAATATCGGCGGCAATCTGATCGGTAGACGCATAATTCCCTTGAGAACGCGCTACAACGGATTCCGTTACAGCAAGAATATCCCGATCGTGAATAGAAAAACCTTCCGTTTCCGCAGCATCCAAGAGCGTATCTACCGCTATTGCGGCAATATCATCTCCTGCATGTACAATGGGCGCTATCAATCCCCGCGAAACCGTTCCAACTTTCTGAGGCATAATTTCTCTCCTTAGGCTACTCCCTTAAGTACGAAACAGGTTATTGAGAGTATCCTTTTGTTTTATTTTAGCCGAGCGGCAGCTGTTTCAGCCTTAGCCCTGCTCGGATATAACTCTACGCAGGTGCGTTGCAGCCAGCCATCCGTAAGGTGTACCCACAATTCGCTCTCCGAATCTCTTGATACGAATTGCGTCCCCGTTACTTCGTATATTTCTTTCCGCCGTGCGTGGTTGACGATAATGCCGTTTGCTCCCGGGCCATCTTTTAATGAGATATAGGTTTCGACAATAACGGCAAAACGGTCGGCATCATTTACAGCTGAATCAGGCGGCAGTATGATAGAATCCAGTGTTGCGCGATTGGTGCAAGAAAACAAACAGGAAAAAAGACACAGCATAACGAGGTGATATACGGCATCTAAGCCGCTTCGTACCGCAGTTTTCACAATTTATAGCCGATAGAACTTTCGAAGTTCGGAAACAAACAGTTCATCCGACGGTACCATCGGGATATTCTGCAGTTCATCAAGTAAAAACCATTTCAATTCGGAATGTTCGGAAGAAACACAGGTTTGATTTTCGGGAATGATTACTTCGTAAGCAAACAGATCAAAATTTCGGTGTTCATTTTGAAAATGTTTATGCGCAATAAACCGTCCGACGGATATGCGGACGGCAAGCTCTTCTTCATACTCGCGGATTAAAGCCTGCTCGTGCGTTTCGCCTTCTTCACACTTTCCACCCGGAAATTCCCAATGTTCTCCGACATCGCCGCCGGGTGTCCGCAAGCCAAGCAGAAACTTGTTATCCTTTCGGGCGATACCTACTACCGATTGGCGCATAGGCTATAAGAACAGTACCTGCGAAAAAAGCAGGTGGGTAACACCGGCAAATAGGCAGAAGAAACCTATCGGCTGTTCAAAGGTAAGAATACGAGTAAAGAATGGCGGAAGGGTTAGCTGCTTTTCGGAGGCTTTAATCCATCGATCAAAGAATACGATACAGCCGAAGATACCTGAAAGCGCAGGGATAATATCGCCGATCAAGGGAACTGTTCCTCCGATGGGGCTGAGAAGTTTGAACACGGCCGAAATTCCTGAAAAAATCAGAAGCACCAACAAAAATGTCGGATCGTTCAAAAGAGGGTATTTAATACTGAAATCCTCTTTGTCTTTTGCAGAAAGGAGCAAAATTCCCCCCATTATAAGATTTGTGATAACGGAAAGAAAATAGAATGGTAACATATATGTGCCTCCGTAACGCATATTAAAAGTTCTTATAGAATATCTCATTTATAAAAAAAAAGCAATTCGATAATCAACAAGTATCAACGCACTGGAGGGAGCAAATGAGCCTCCCCCAGCGCTTTTGGCAATGCAACGCAGATACGCCGTATATTTCAAAAGGCTTGTTTCTCATAGCATTCGCATATATACTGAATGAGAAGGAACCTTTTGCACCTTTTCTGTATAAGACTTCAATTTTTGGAGGTTTTATGATTCACAAACGTTTTATGCGTCTATTGATTGCATTATTGTTCGGCCTTTCCGTGCTGATATCATGCGCTACTACGGACGGCGGCAAAGCTGTTACCGATACCAATTTAAAAGCCGTTGCGGAAACCTATCTGACCAAGACTGTCGGCCTGACCGCATTGCAAATCAACGCGCTCAAATAAAAACTACAATAACGAAGCGAACAGGAAAAGATATGGATACCGGCGATTTAAACAAACAGGAAAACATTCGCTCAGCAAAAGGGCATATAAAGGCGCGGTATTGAGGTAATAATGAAATATACACAGCTGCCTGTTTATGAACAAAAGGCACGGATTTTAGAGAGTTTGGAGCGGCATCAGGTTATTGTTGTCGAAAGTCCTACCGGATCGGGAAAAACGACCCAGCTGCCGGTTATTTTGCACGAGGCGGGCTATACGCAAACCGGTATGATCGGTGTTACCCAGCCGCGGCGGATTGCAGCGCTTTCCGTCAGCGAATTTATTGCACATCAGCTGAAGGTTCCGCTCGGCGATACGGTTGGCTACAAGATGCGGTTTGAAGATCACACTTCGCCGGAGACTAAGATAAAGATTATGACCGACGGGATTCTCTTGCAGGAGCTTAAACTTGACCCATGGCTCAGCAAGTATTCCGTTATTATGGTAGATGAAGCGCATGAGCGCAGTTTGAATATCGATTTTATCCTCGGGCTGCTCAAGCGGATTTTGCAGGAGCGGCATGATTTTAAGGTGATTATCTCGTCGGCAACTATCAACACCGATATGTTTTCGATGTATTTTAACGAGTGTCCGGTTATTAAAATCGATGCGATGACCTATCCGGTTACGCTCATCTTTGATCCTCCTGCCATCACCGCTTCCACAGAGACGCTTGCGGCGGAAACTGCGCTGCTCGATAAAATCGCGGTGATTGTCGGGCGGATTTTAAG
>CAUVKE010000294.1:0-2779 GCA_963552415.1 uncultured Treponema sp. | reverse complement strand
CAGAGCTGCAACCGTCTGTAATTTCTCTTCAAAGGCTAGGGCAGCGGAAACAGGCGTTTGTACCAATATGTCGATATCTCCTCCCCGCTTGTTATCGTCAGCACGGGAACCGAACAGGATGATTTTTTCTGCCTGAGAAAAATACCGACGAACGGCAGCGATAATGCTATTTTTAGCTTCTTCGGATAGGCGCATTGTTACCCGAAATAGTCCCATGCAGGCATGATAGTTATCTTTTTATCTTCTTTCACAAAAAGATCGTAAGAATTCCTCGTAAGAATAAGCCCTTCTCGCACCTTAAAGAAGTCCATAGCTGCCAACAGCCCGTTCAACTCTCGTTCAGTGTTATCGAGGTTCAAGTCTAAGCACACCTGAATGCATTGCGGTGCAAAAAGCGGATTAACGACAAAATCGCACTCGCAGGTATCATCACTATAATAGTAGATTTGCTTATCGTCAAAAGTCCCGTACTTTCGGCGGAGTTCGTTAAACACAAAATTTTCTAAAATATGGCCTGCATTTTCGCTAAACGTAAGCCCTGCCGTCCGTATCAATCCGATATCGGTAAAATAAACTTTTTTTGGGGCAAGGCTCTGTGCTTTTTGTGACCATGCGAACTTCGGTACTAAGCTCAACAAATACGCATTCTCAAAATATGAAAAATAATCAAGAATAGTCGTATGAGACTTTACTCCGGCGACTGTTTTCAACTTACTGGGAGAAATCAGTGATGCGGCATTTGAAGCAAGATACACATAGAGCCGCTGCAGCGATTTATCATCACTGACATTGTAGCGCACTGCTATATCCCGATATAATATATCTTTTTGAAGCTGCATAACAACTTCAGCATTATTCAGCTTGAGATATTCAGGGAAACCGCCTGTTTGAAAATAGCTTTCAAACGATTGAATACCTTTTTGCGCATATGCAAAACGCAAATACTCGGAATAAGAAAAGGGAAACAGCTCTTTAACGATATGCCGTCCGGTCAGTTTTGTTCCAAGTTCACGGCTTAAAAGAGAGGCATTAGAGCCTGTTAATACAACCTGAAAACCCTGATCCAGTTTTTGCCGCACATACAACTCCCAATGAGCTGCAGCTTGTATTTCATCAAAAAAAATAAGAGAACTCTTCGATTCCTCGATAACGGTATCCAATATCGCATAATCGGAAACGGAGAATTCCAACAGCCGTAAATCATCAAAATTCAGATAAAAAAACGGCCTATTGAGTTTTTTTACAAACTGCTGCAACAAGGTGCTTTTCCCGCATCGCCTGACACCGCATACCACGAACGCATGGGTTGTTATATCGGGGATATCAGCCAACGCCTCCCGATAGGTTCCGTCATCGGTTTTCCACAGTTTTTCGAGTTGCGTAAGATATATTTTCTTTAATTCTTCTTGTAACATTGTGAAGAAAATATATCAGTAATTGGTATAATATGTCAATATGAATAGCATATATATGCCAATACCACTGACATATATATGCTAACCGTAACATCATATCATCATTAAAACTTCTTGATTGCCTAATTTCCTACGCCGATTCCATGCATATATTGTTCGAGTTTAACGGTAAAAGTACGCATTTCTTCAGGTTGGATATCACCGATATTTGCGATACGGAATGTGTCAATATTCCCCAGCTTTCCCGGATAAATGGTAAAGCTATGTTCAGCAGCAAAGTCATGCAGAGCATCAAAACTGTATTGAGGGGTCTTCGGCTCTAAAATTGCCGTAATAAAATGGCTTTGATGCTCTTCTTTCACCAGCATTTCAAGACCAAGCTTTTTAACCGCTGCTAGCAATATCCGCCAACACTCGGTATAGCGCTCATACCGTTTTTGAACGGTCTCTTGTTTGGTCTCTAAAACAGCCTGCCGTAATGCATACATCGTTTGTACCGGCGGCGTAAACCGTGTTTGATGGGTCTTTGAAAAATACGCATATTGATCATACAGATTCAAATAATAATTGCGCATCGGATAGTCTTTGGTCTTTTCAAGCTCGGCTTTATTGCAGATAACAAACCCTACGCCTGCCATACCTTGAATATTCTTGTTGCTTGTGGAGGCCATAAAGTCTATACCGAGTGTTTTTAAATCCATCGGCATTCCGCAATAAGCGCTTACCGCATCGACAATAGTAACCATGCCGTATTTTTTTGCCATAGGGCAGATAATATGCAAGGGGTTAAGCAAGCCGGTTGTCGTTTCATGGTAGACACATGCAAGATGAGTATACTTTTTCGATGCAAACTCAGCTTCAAGCTTTTCCAAGTCGATAGGTTCATACGTTGAGCTTTTGTACACATCCATAGGAATTTTATATACTTGCGCGATTTTTGCCATCCGCGCCCCATACGAGCCGTTATCAATTACTAACAGCTTTCCGGTATCGGGCACACAGGAAGAAACCATGACTTCATCCGCACCGGTACCGGAGCATCCGAACATAACGGTTTCATACTCATCGGGATTGGTCTGAGGCGCCAGCGCAAACAACTTCATTTCATCGCAAAGCCATTGCATTAAATTCCCGAATTCTTTTTCACGCGGACAAATATCTGCTGCGACTTGAGCATATTTAACACTATCGGTAGTTGTGGCAGGCCCCGGATTAAGAAGCACTTCGCGACGAACATTGCGCAGACTTTCATTTTCTACGATATGAGGATAAATATCATTTACTGCCATCGCCAAATGATCTTCATCGTCGATTTCCCGCCATATATAGTACTCAATTTTCTTTACCGCAACAGCGTCAGTCTC
>CAUVKE010000293.1:0-2795 GCA_963552415.1 uncultured Treponema sp. | reverse complement strand
GTCGGGATTTACCTTGAGAATTTAGCGGAAATCCGCATCGGTGATGAGCGAGTAGGCATAGCCCTGTTCCGCAAGGAATTTTTGGCGGTGGTCGGCGCATTCTTCTTCAACGGAATGGCGGGTTACCAGCGTGTAAAAAAACGAATCGCGCTCTTTGGGACGGAGAATACGCCCGAGACGCTGCGCTTCTTCCTGCCGACTTCCGAAGGTACCGGAAATTTGGATGGCCACCGAAGCGTCCGGTAAATCGATGGCAAAATTCGCCACCTTAGAAACAACCAGCACGGAAATATCCCCCGCTCTGAATGAGTCGTACAACACTTCCCGTTCGGCATTCGGCGTTTTTCCGGTGATGAGCGGCGCATGCACCGCTTCGGCTATTTTTTTCAGCTGCGTAATGTATTGCCCGATAATCAAAATTTGGTCGTCGGTATGCCGTGCAAGCAGCTGCCGGACAATATCGTTTTTTGCTTCGTTCTCACTCGCAATCCTGTGCTTTTCGCGTAAGGGGGCGGCGGCATACTCAATCTCTTTAGAGACCGGCAAGGGGATCCGTATTTCCGTACAATAGGCGTGGGCAATCCAGCCCTTTTCTTCAAGCTCCTTCCACGGCACGTCATAGCGCTTCGGACCGACGAGACTAAACACATCCCCCTCGCAGCCGTCCTCCCTGATAAGCGTTGCCGTTAAGCCGAGCCGCCTAATCACTTGCAGCTCTGCGGTAATACGGAACACCGGAGCCGGAAGTAGATGTACTTCGTCATAGATAATCAAGCCCCAGTTCCGCTCGCGGAACAGCTTAAAATGCGGAAACTCCGATTCGGTGTCCGGCCGCCATGTTAAAATTTGATAGGTTGCCACGGTAACGGGCTTAATCTCTTTGGTATCGCTTGAATAAATACCGACGGTATCAGGCGCCAGTTCGGTTTTATCGATTAGCTCGCGCTTCCACTGATGCACCGCGGCGGTGTTGGTAGTTAGAATCAGCGTATCAGTGTTCAGCATCGACATAACCAGCATACCGACAATCGTCTTACCTGCACCGCACGGTAGTACAATCGTACCGAAGCCTGTTCCCGGCCCCTTATCACCGGTAAATGCTTGCGCCGCTTCCCGCTGATAGTCGCGGATAATAAAATCTCTTCCCTTTTTTGTCTGCGTACGTAAAGCTACCGCAAGCGGCGCACCGTCTTTCAACGGTACCTCATCGCGCACCGGCCAGCCCATTTTCAGCAATGCCTGTTTTACCGTACCGCGGTTCAAAAGCGCAATTAAAAACGAACGCGGTTTTTCCGCCGCAACCAGATACTTTGCGAGCTTCGGCGAAGCTTTTAATTCTTGATATATCCGATCGTTTTCCGCCGTCAAATACAAAAACGAATCATCTTCACACTCAGTCAGTTTAATCTTGCCATACCTACTGAACGTTTCTTCCACCCAACCGAGTACCGCAGGCGGAATATCAAAACGAGAAAACTGCTTGAGCGTCTCCGTAATTTTTTCGGCAGTAAAGCCGGCGCTTGCAGCATTCCATAAAGATAAACCGGTCAAGCGGTAAGTGTGCAAGTGTTCGGGAGATTTTTCAAGTTCGGCAAAGGGGATAAGCGCAAAGCGTGCATCCGTTGCCTCCGGCGCATGAACGTCGAGTAATATGGAGCGGTCGCCTTGAATGATAAGCGGTTTTAATGAAGCAGGCATAACGGATAATTTTACGCTATCCTCTGGATTTAGTCAAATCACTTGAAATCGCTTGAAATATTTCCGATGTGTTTGCATCCTTTTTAAATAAGAACTATTCTTGATTTTTCTATGAGAATGATTATATTATAGCTAGAATTGATGTATCAGCAATGATAAATCCATCATCAATAAGAATAATAGGAGTATTATATGGGTAAAACAGGAATTTTTTATGCAAGTAAGGGCGGCGTAACCGAAACTTTTGCAAAGCAGATTGCAGAAAAACTGGGCGCCGATGTACACAATATGAAAGACACCGCTGTGGATGCGATAGCAGGGTATCAAAACGTGGTATTGATGTCCTCAAGCTATTTCTTCGGCGCCTTAATGGAAGATTGGGGCGGTAAAGTAAAACTGCTGCACACCGTTGATTTTTCCGGAAAGAATGTTGCGATTGTCGGCGTCGGAAGCCAAGAACGCCATCCCGACAGCTTCTGCTCCGGCGCCGCGGACTTCTATGATAAGCTCCGCTTCAGCGGCGCGCGCTTTGTCGGCGATGTATGCCCCTGCGGATATGAGTTTAAGTTCTCCCGCATGGAACAAGGCGGCAGACTGATCGGTCTGTGCTTGGATAAAGGCGATGCGAAAGTTGCCGAAAAGATCGACGAATGGATAAAAGCCGTTCAGCCGGTATTTGCAAAGTAATTTTTTTCTATAACCAAAAGAGATCAAGGCTTCCGGAGCAAAACAGTAGGTATCTCTAAAAATCTAACCGAGTTTTTAGAGATACCCAGATGTTTTTATTTCCGGAAGCCTTTTTTATTTGCATCTCCCTGCTTAACTTCCCGAGCATTGGCATAAACAATGCCTTCCGTTAGAGGATAAGCCTTCGCAAAAATGTCCGGTTGACGGTTTTGTTAACTGTAGTATATAATATAAAAGTAATTCAGAGTAAACGCATCGGGGCGTTCTTAACGGCCATGCAGAGCTGAAATATTCCTGATGCTAATGCCCTGAAAAACTATTCAGGAGTACTTGACAAAATGAACGGAAAAAATGCCTCCCCCACCCCCCCCCCCCCCCCCCCCCCCCCACCCCCCACACCATCACCTTCC
>CAUVKE010000292.1:0-2798 GCA_963552415.1 uncultured Treponema sp. | reverse complement strand
CCCGAACGCAGTGAGGGAAACCTCCGAAGAAAAAAACGATGAACAATGACTTTCTTTTTATAGCGGAGCCCCACAATATTAATCCAAATGAATTCCCTTGGTTTCCAAATTCTTGAGACACTCACGATAATAGCAGTCATCATGTTCAGTATATATGGGGTTGAGTATTTCGATGACCGCTAAATTATTATATGACGGACATCTCCTTCCGCGATAGTCTTTGTCCAACCACTCCGGACTGACCCTGTAGCCTCGCCGATTCATCTCTGCCATAATGAGTCGGTGATAACAATAAAGCAGATAGGGTGAATAACGAAAAACATAATTGACAGTTGCATGCTGCCTGCCCCAGCCGTTTCCGCGCAAGGCACAACACTCCCTATGTTGTCCCAACAGCTGTTGACGCGGGAGTTTGTTAATCATATCTTGATGCCACAGTCTCATCTTGTTCTCCGAATAATAGATGCGATTGCTGCAAATAGTTGTTAGGGTAGACTGCAAAGAGCTTGCGCACAGCGCCCAACAAAATTTCCTGTTCCGCCTGACCGCTGCGATATTGCTCCAAACAATACATAAACTCCGCCTTTTCATCCTGAGTAGCCTGCTTCTTAAAATATCCCCAGATATGCTGAAACGCGTTGCAGACTTGTCCTCGATTCTCCGGTAAAGTGCGCGCCTGATCAATGAGAGTCAACACATGCCGCACTTGTGCATTCTCCCGCTTTAAATACTCGCGAATCTCGTTATAAATAGAGCCGGACTTGCTGAGAACGAGATACTTATGTGCTGCCCAAAGTTTCTGACATTCTTTTAATTGATTTGATTCTCTCATATCGTTTCTTTAAATCTCGAACAAATTCGCCCAAGGTCAGGTTTTCGAGATCCCCTATCACTTATTCGGAATCCCCTGAAAAAATTGTCGGCTAAAAAATTGATGAAACTAAAAGGAGGTCAAGGAGAATTTGCAGATTCTCTTGAATCCGAACTAAAACCGGAAGCGAACGGAATCGTAGACTTACAAATTCAAATCATGGAGTTGCTTGTATTTCACTCAAGTGCACTGTTCCTCATGGAAAAAATCGGAGAAAAATCTCCCGTATACGGATATAGAATGAATTATATTCCTAATCTATATAATGGACTTCGCGGCTCATATCATGGGGCGGAACTTGCATTTTTCTTCGGCACCATAGATAACATGAATATACACATTACCGATGAAAATAAGGCTGCCGTTATTGCAATTCAAAAGGACTGGATACAGTTTATTAAGTTCGGCAAGATAGAAGGGCGTCCGCTTTTTAATGAAACCGGAAAAATTACAGAATATGATAAAGATATCAAAACCATACCGTTTCCGCATGCAAATCTTATTCACCATATTCAAAAGAGCGGTATTGCCGATAAGCTCAGAAAAGAATATATACAGAACCGTAGATAAGTTTCCGTAAAAATAACAGAAAGGCACTGTGAAAAAATTATACAGCTCATAAAGAACTGAGCGAAGGGGAATATAAAAGAGGTTGTATGGAAAAAGATTTGTGCTTTAAAGCACTGTTAAAGTTTTCTCTCGGCGTGGTGGCCATAGGAATTTTATTGTTTTTGCCTGCAGGAACTTTTCATTATTGGGAAGCATGGTTGTTGATGGGGATATTATTTATTCCGATGCTCTTCGCAGGAATTGTATTACTGTTGAAAAATCCGGACTTGCTCAAAAAACGCTTGAATACAAAAGAATCGCAAGCGGAACAACGTCTGGTGATAAACTTAAGTGCCGCAATGTTTCTTTTGGGATTTGTTTTAGCCGGATTGAATTTCCGCTTCGGATGGATAATAGCACCCGATTGGTTGTCATGGACAGGTACCGCTATATTTCTGCTTTCATATATGCTTTATGCGGAAGTATTAAAGGAGAATGCCTACTTATCACGAACGGTTGAAGTCCAAAAGGAGCAAAAGGTCGTTGATACCGGATTGTATGGGATCGTTCGCCATCCTATGTATACCATAACGATTTTTTTATTTCTGTCGATGTCTTTGGTGCTGGGTTCTCTTATCTCTTTTGTCGTTTTTCTTGCATATCCTGTCATTATTGCAAAAAGAATTATAAACGAAGAAGCAGTGCTTGAAAAAGATTTAGACGGATACACCGAATATAAAAAGAAGGTAAAATACAAAATCATTCCGTATCTGTGGTGAGTACTGATTTTACCGTATTGAGCTTGTTAGGAAAAATCGAATATATTGTCCTGTATGTAAATAGGTAGAGGTATTTTATATGAAAAATGCAGTTGTATATATACACGGAAAAGGCGGTTCTGCCGACGAAGCGCTTTACTATAAAAAGTTTTTTAATGACGCTTATGATGTTTTAGGGTTGATTATAAATCGGAGTTACCTTGGCAGGCAGGTGAAGAATTTCAAAACTATTTTGATTCCCTTATTCCAAATTATAATGAAATCTTATTAATTGCAAACAGTATAGGGGCTTACTTTTCTATGTTGTCCTTATCGGAAAAACCGATCAAAAAAGCACTGTTTGTTTCCCCCATTGTCGATATGAAAAATATCATTTTACACATGATGAAACGGGCAAAGATATCCGAAGAAGAACTTAGACTAAAAAAAGTCATCAACATTCAGTTCGGCGAACCCTTATCGTGGAAATATCTTTAGCGCTTGTTACGCCTCGACAAGTTCACAGATTGAATGCTGCATTAAGTTAGCTACTTTTCAATCTACCTCCTAGTGAGAAAATTAGAAAATTAATCAGAATTTGCAATCTCATCTGCATTCTC
>CAUVKE010000291.1:0-2801 GCA_963552415.1 uncultured Treponema sp. | reverse complement strand
GAAAAAAAATATGAAATGCTGCAGCAAATTTCCGCTTTTGATAATCAAGGCTATATCAATGACCTTGCGGCAATTATGAAAGTTGTTAAAAAACGCGCCAAAAAGTCAGCCGGATTGCGGAAATTTCTCAAAACAAAGAAAGCTACACAGATTTTCAAAGTTGTTGATGGCCGAATATAGAAACGGGAGGGCATTTACACGTAGGCCCCCTGATATTTTTTTTCAAATTCGATGGTTGTATTTGAGCCGTGCCCCGGAAACACTTGCGTATTTCCCGGCAGCTCGTTAAAAAGCCGCTTGAGCGACTGGCATATTTGCATCTCATTGCCACCGAGTAAATCGGTTCTGCCGCGGGAGCCGTAGAAAAGAGTATCTCCGCTAAAAAGGATTCCGTCTTCCTTGTTCCAGAGGCAAATAGAGCCTTGCGTATGGCCGGGAGTATGCAACACGGTAAAGCCGTTTACGCTATCTCCTTCTTTATAAAAGTCCGTTGGATCAGGAAGTGGATGCTTTTCTAACGGCTCAATTAATTTTTCGGCATGAAGCGGTCTAAAGCTTTTTAAATGGGTTTCCGTACCGGCCGCTCCGAGGTATGCGCCATCTTTTTCGTGGATCCACAAGCGGTAATCGGGATACTTTCGCACTAAGGCAGGCAAGCCGCCGACATGGTCAAAATGTCCATGTGTCAGTATGATTTCAAGGTGAGTTGGATTAAGTTTATCTAAATATTGGGATAATTCGGGGCTCAAACCTCCCGGATCAATGACGGCAATGCTTTTTTCGCTCAACGGGAATACCCATGTATTGACCATAAGGTAGCCGGTTTCAAACTTTTCTATTGAATATTCCATGATAAAGTCCTTTTATAAGCTTTGCGGATGGTTGAGGATAGTGTAGATGATTTTATGGATTAAAACAATAATGACGAGCAAACACATCTGACTGTTTTTGTAATATATGTTTTTTTGCAGAAAAAATAAAGCCGATTTGTCAATTCAGTATAAATAAAATTTAGAATCGATAAATCGGCCTAGCTGTTGAGTGTTAGAAATTAATATGATTTTGAATCATACGACTTGCGGTTTTTTTTCATTAACTTACGCTGCAGAGCCTTTTTCTTTCTATTTAAAATAGTAGACGGCTTTTCATAGTATTCGCGCTTTTTCCACTCGCGGATAATTCCCTCTTTTTCAACTTGACGCTTAAAACGCTTAATTGCTTTTTCAAGGTTTTCGGAATCATCGATAACGATACTTGCCACTTACAGAATCACCTCCAATGGATTATATCCTTAGTATCTTGTTGTACGATAACGATTTTATATTCTTCTGTCAAGCAGGCGGTTTTGACATATCGACAGCAGGCGATTTTGACAGAAGGGGGTTTTGGCGGTTTTGACGGAGAAAAATTACAGAAAAATTTTCTCCGAAGCCTCCTCCAATCATAAAACCAATCGCACCAACACTGAAATACCGATAAAATTGATCGCCGTGATAATAAGCGTGAGTTCTATCACAAACCGCTTTTTAAACAAAGACAACAGCATAAAGAGGTTTTTTATATCCATCATCGGGCCGTATACTAAAAAACCGAGAATTGAACCGGAGGGGAATCTGTTTAAAAAGCTGCGGGCGATAAAGGCATCGGAGGTGGAGCAAGCGGAAAATACAAAAGCGAAAAGCATCATTACGAGAAGCGAACCTGCCGCACTACCGCTTGTTATGCTGAAAAACTCCTGTGGAACGGCAGCGCGCATTAGAGCGGTGATAAAAGCGCCGAGGATTAAAAAAGGGCCTGTGGTAAAAAATTCCGAACAGGTGTGCATCAATAGGGCGTATACTTTTACTTGCAGCCATTGCACTTTGCTTTCTGCAGTGATGCTGCCGAAATTGTCCGATTGAGGTTCGCTGCGGCTGTTCTGTGCACTTCTGCCCGTTGCAAGGCGAAACGCGGTATCCACGCCGCCAAAGGTGTGCGGCTGCACGGACGGCTCCCTATCAAAATCTTCCTTTAAATATTTTTCTTCGGGATAAAAAAGCAGTAAAAGCCCAATCGCACATGCAATCAGCAGGCCGAAGCATAGCCGGTAGAACGCTACCGACGGCTGTTGTGGGAAAGCGTACAGCGTCGAGACAATCGAAATAGGGTTGACGATGGGGGACGCAAGCATAAAAGTTACCGCGATAGGCATCGCGACTCCTTTTTTAATCAGACTGCGCATCAATGGAACGGCAGCACATTCGCAGACGGGGAACAACGTTCCGGCAAAGAGCGCCGTTAAAAAGCCGATGCCGTATTTTTTAGGAAAAATCTTGATAAGCAGCCGGTCGGGAACAAAAGCGTATAACGCCGAGGACAAAAGCGCCCCCAGCAGCATGAACGGCACCGCCTGCAGCACGATACCGGTAAAAACGGTATGTATGGTAGAAAAAAATGCCGTCATATAAAACCTTTCTACAATCCGTACGAATACAGGCAGGTGTCGAGATTGCCGCTCTTTAACGGACGCTTTTTAAGCGTAATGCCTGCACGCAGGAATATGTCCGCAAAAGCCGGTTTGTCGGTAATAAAACCTAAGCGCCAGTTATCAAACTCGTGCGGAATGGACGTCATTTTTTCGTAGAGCGCGGTTGCTTCCTGTTCATCGCCGAGGCGGTCTCCGTAAGGCGGATTGGAAAGAAGCGCTCCTTCGGGATACGGCGCAGCAAGTTCGCTAAAATCAGCGTGGATAAATTCGGGGCGCGGGATACGGTTATCTTTTCCAATCCGCTGCAGTGCTTTACCTGCAAGCATACAAGCGC
>CAUVKE010000290.1:0-2811 GCA_963552415.1 uncultured Treponema sp. | reverse complement strand
TATTTTTGCGGATGTCGTATAACGGCTATTACCCCAGCCTTCCAAGCTGGAGACGAGGGTTCGACTCCCTTCATCCGCTTACAGCAGAGTACTCGCCTTTTTTAACTGATAATCATCAGTTTTTTAACCTTAATCAGTTTATTTTAGTACATTGTATCGGCGTGATTTTACCGAATGATTATTGCGTATCCAGTTAAGCATGAATCGATGAATGCGAAAGATTTTTCGTGTAGGGACTTAACAGACCGATTCTTTTGCCGATAAGATAAAAGGAACACGTGATCGCATGGGGGATTAAAAATGAGTTATAACAGTCAAGCCTTAACAGCATATAAAGAAACCCGCGTTAAAACGGCAAGTCCGGGGTCTCTGATTATTATGCTGTATGATGAGGGTATTAAAAACATTACCCTTGCCATTGAAGGCATGCCTGACGGAAAAATCGAAGCGGAGAATATTGAGCGCATTCACCAGTATATCTTAAAAGCGCAGGATGTTATTACCGAGCTGATGGCATCCTTAAATATGGATGAAGGAGGAGAAATTGCGGAAAATCTTTTATCGCTTTACTCTTTCTTTAACCAACAGCTTTTTCAGGCCAATATGCAAAAGGAACCGCAGCCGCTTATAACGGTGCGTAACATGATGGAAGAGCTGCGCGAAGCATGGCACCATGTTGTAAATTCAACAGCCGCTGCTACCACAGAAATAAAACCGGTTACTTCCGGTGTTAATATTGCAGGATAAGATAATGCATACAGCTATGCTTAATGATTCTGAAATTGCGGAACGGGTTGCAGTCCTCAAACGGTTTAGGACACTGTTGGAGCAGCAACGGCTTAAATTCCGAGAATACCTTACGGTATTGGAAAAACAAGAAAAAAGTATTTCCGACGAAAATACCGATGCTGTCCTACAGCATACGGAACTTGAAGAATCAATTATTGCCGAAATATTCACTATTCAAAAAGTGATTGATCCGTTGGAATATATGTATACCAATATCTGTAAGAATACGGAGCATTCTGATATTCCGCATCTTAAAACGGATTTGGACGACCTGCAAAAAAGAGTTTTGGCTCAAAATAAAAAGAACCGGGAACTGCTGCAGACGCATATTGTCGGCTTACGGCAGCAAATTGCATCGCTGAAACGGCCTTATGCGCATAAAGAGAGTGTTTATGCCGGCATGGCACGCACTGCGGCTCTCGTCGATCTGAGTTTATAATCGATAATACTTGAATCTTATGATCTGCATTCTTTGAACTATGCATACCGTATGAATCTTCCATTATCAGCTCCTGCAAAAGAAAAAACACAATCTACATATACACGAAAAATCGGCAGCTGTATGACGTACCGCTCCGATATTGTGTGGATTGATATCACGGATAAGAGCCAAGATATTCTTACCTTGATAAAAACTCAAAAAGGGTTAAGCTATTTTCCGGTGTGTGCAGGTAAAATCGATGCAGTTATCGGTATCGTCAGTGCGCGTGATTATTTGCAAAGCAGATTAGAAACGCCTCCGCCGAATCTGCAAAAAATTTTAACAAAACCGCTATTCATTCCCGAATCGCAAACCATTAAACATACGCTGGAATTACTAAATGAGCATAAAACAAATACGGCCTGCGTTATCGATGAATACGGCGGCATTGAAGGTTTTATAACAAAGAACGGGTTGTTAAACAGCGTATTTAACGAAACCGTTCGGACGTCCGAGTATGTCAAACAGCAACAGCTTACGCAAACTGACGGTAGCATTGTTATAAACGCACAGATGAGCCTTGATGAAGTGCAGGCGCTGCATCTTTTGGAAGATATTGAACGCTCCCCTACCGAAGAATACTACACCCTTGCCGGTTATTTGCTTGTACGATTCGGTGCTATTCCTCATTCGGGTGATAGTATTGATATCGGTTCCTCTATCTGTACGATACTTACGATGAACGGTCAACGAATAGAACAGGTTGCAATCCATTCTCCCGGCAGCTTGTTTGCCTCAAGAGAAATGTCAACACCTGAGCCGCAAAGTATATCCTCCGATATGTTGTCTAATTAACTTTAAATTTCCCCATCTCCTCCGCCAGACTTTCAATACTTCCGGATCGAACAGCACAGGATCCATTGGAGTCGGTGATAAAACAAGTAAACCTTAAAAATAATATGCACTGAAAGTATAAACAGCTTTCTTTTACCTATCCAAAAACCGCGTTGTTTTTTCGTCGAAGCCGAGTGATACGATGTCTCCGCTTTGGTAGAGTTTCATATCCGGTTTAAAATCGACACTTGCTTTGATAGCTGTTTTTTCATTGAAGAGTAGATCGTATTCGACGTGACTGCCGACGAAAACGGAAGTCTGCACAATGGCTTTGACGGAACCGGCATCTTTATCCTGTATGGAAATGTTTTCGGGACGGACGACAAAAAATACGTCTGCATTCACCGCCGGAGAGACTGCACAGCCCCGTCTCGCAGTTACTTCATTGACGGAAGAAATCGACGCGGTAATCATATCTCCTTCGATTTTTTGCACTTTTGCAGGAACGATATTCGCTTGACCGATAAAATCGGCGACAAAAGTCGACGCGGGGCTGCCGTATATTTCAAGCGGTGTTCCGATCTGTTCGACTTTACCGCGGCTCATAACAACGATTCTGTCGGAAACAGTGAGCGCTTCCGATTGGTCGTGCGTAACATACAAGCATGTTGTTCCAAGCGCTTTTTGAATTCTGCGAATTTCCGTGCGCATGTGAATCCTCAGTTTTGCATCAAGGTTCGAAAGCGGTTCGTCCATCAAAAAGAGTG
>CAUVKE010000289.1:0-2824 GCA_963552415.1 uncultured Treponema sp. | reverse complement strand
ACATGAGCATCTTTAAAAAACTGAGATTTTTAGAGATGCTCACATGTCAAATATGGGGAGGAAGAAAAACATGGATCAAGCGGTATTTCCTGAATGGACGGCCTTTTTAGGAGACACAACGATAGAAACAAAGCCGGTATTGCGGTCGGTAGTAAAACGGTCGGGTGATATTGAAGTCTTTAATCGGAATAAAATAAAGATAGCGATTCAAAAAGCGATTGAAGCGGTTTCCGGTTCTACGGATGAAGAAAAGGCAGATTCATTAACAACTGGAGTAGAAGAAAAATTGATGGAGTTGATGGCTTCACGGCATGCGCATTCTATTCCCGCAATCGAGGAAATTCAGGATATCATCGAAAATGTTTTGATTGAACGCAATGAGGCGCGTATTGCAAAAGCCTTTATTCTCTACCGTGCAAAACGGGAAGCAGTCCGCGATGCGGAGCGGTTGATGATCGATATTGACAAAACGATGAACGGCTATTTGAGTAAAAGCGATTGGCGGGTGAACGAGAATGCCAATGTCAACTTTTCGCTTGGCGGTCTCATCCTGCATAACTCCGGTACGATAACGGCGAACTACTGGCTTAAAAATATCTACACACCGGCAATCGCCGAAGCGCATCAGACAGCCGCCTTCCACATCCATGACCTTTCGATGTTTTCGGGCTATTGCGCGGGCTGGTCGCTCCGGCAGCTCATCCAAGAGGGTTTGGGCGGCGTTCCCGACAAGATTACGTCGAAGCCTGCGCGCCACCTTTCCACCCTTATTCAGCAGATAGTAAACTTTCTTGGTATTATGCAAAATGAATGGGCGGGAGCGCAGGCGTTCAGCTCCTTCGACACCTACCTCGCGCCCTTTGTAAAAGCCGACAAGATGGACGAAAAGAGCGTAAAGCAGTGTCTGCAAAGCTTTATCTACGGGGTCAACACACCGAGCCGCTGGGGGAGCCAAGCGCCGTTTACCAATATCACGCTCGACTGGATGTGCCCCAAAGACCTTGCCGATAAAAAAGCGGTAGTCGGCGGAAAGGAAACCGATTTTACCTACGGCGACTGCCAAGCGGAAATGGATATGATCAATAAGCTCTTTATCGAGCTGATGCTGGAAGGCGATGCGGCAGGACGCGGTTTTCAATATCCCATCCCGACCTATAATATTACCGAAGATTTTAAGTGGGATAGCCCGAACGCCGCTCTCCTTTTCGAGATGACGGCAAAATATGGGACGCCGTATTTCCAGAATTTTATCAATTCGGATCTTAACCCGAGCGATGTCCGCTCCATGTGCTGCCGCTTACAGCTGGATAAACGCGAACTGCGGAAACGGGGCGGCGGTCTTTTCGGCTCCGACGAATTCACCGGCTCCATCGGCGTGGTTACCATCAATATGCCGCAAATCGGCTACCTTGCGCGCACGGAAAAAGAATACTTTGACCGCCTCGACTATCTGATGGAACTTGCCAAAACCAGCTTGCAGATTAAGCGCAAGGTGATTCAGCGGCTGTTGGAGGGAGGTCTTTTCCCGTATACGCGCCGGTATCTTGAGCACTTGAACAACCATTTTTCTACTATCGGAATTTGCGGCATGAATGAATCGTGCCTTAACTTCCTCGGGGAAACTATCGTGGGCAAAACCGGCAAGGCCTTTGCCGAAAGGGTACTAACCCATATGCGCAAGCGGCTTGCGGATTTTCAGGAACAGACGGGAGACCTCTTTAACCTTGAAGCAACCCCCGCCGAAAGCACCTCGTACCGACTTGCGCGGCATGACAAGCAGCAGTTCCCCGACATTATCACCTCAGGGGAGCGCGATCCCTACTATACCAATTCAAGTCAGCTGCCGGTTTCGTATACCGTCGATGTGTTTGAAGCGCTGGATCATCAGGAAGCCCTGCAGCGTAAATACACCGGCGGTACGGTATTCCATATCTTCTTAGGCGAATCGATTAAAGAGTGGCAGGCCTGCCGTGATTTGGTTAAAGCAGTTGCCTCCCATTACCGTATCCCGTATTTTTCCATATCGCCGACCTTCTCCATCTGCCCGAAGCACGGGTACATCGACGGAGAGCATTTTGAATGCCCCTTGTGTAAACGTGAAAAAGAAGCAGAACTGAAAGCCCGCTTACGCGAATTGGAAGTTGAAAAGGAAGCGCTGGGATACTAATCGTCAGACAAGCGGCATCGATCTTTTGAAAATAAAGGACACATCTAACCTCATTTTTTAGATATGTCTATATGAAAAAGGAATCAAGTATGAATGAAGTGATCAATGCAATTTTAACGCGAGTAAGCATACGCACATTTACCGATCAAAGAATTGAAGATGAAAAACTAAAACTTATTGCCGATTGTGCAAAAGCTGCTCCTACAGGAAAAAACAGGCAGGCACGAAAATTTACGGTTGTGCATAATCGGGAAAAAATTCAGCAACTTGCACAAGCAATTGCAAAAGTATTGAACCGCAGCGATTATCGTATATACGACTGCGATGCCATCCTCTTGATCAGTTTTGCAGAGGACGATATATACGGCCAATGCGACTCATCTTGCGCAATTGAAAATACATATTTGGCAGCGGAATCTCTTGGATTAGGCGCTGTTTGGATTAACCAATTGCGCGATAAATGCAACGAACCGGAAATCAGAAAAGTTCTCGAGTCCTTCCATATCCCGCACAATCATGTGTTATGCGGCTTTGTCGCGTTGGGATATCCTGCAGAAAAACCGGCGCCGAAAGAACGGACGGAACCGGTAGAATTTATATACTAGGAAAACGTATTATGAATGAAAAAATCGCTATTCTCGGTGCGGGGTCATGGGG
>CAUVKE010000288.1:0-2824 GCA_963552415.1 uncultured Treponema sp. | reverse complement strand
ACTGTTTTTCTGTGTGAGACTGCTGTCCTGCGCAATTTTCGGGCTGTCTTCCGGTTGCGGTTGAGTACCACCTTGCGGAACTTTCGGTTGTCGGTGAAAATCGCCTGCTTTGTACCGCCGCACAAGGTATTCGATGTAATGAGGCATCCCGAAGGGGTATTCAAAGCGGCGTGCGGTGCGGGCAGCCTGTAGCAACCGGTCTGTAAGCGGGGCGTCTTGCAGTCCGTCCTGCCCTTCGCTTTCTTGCATAAAGACGGCGCGGTAGAGCGCGGTTGCTTTTTCGGCGCAGGCTTCGGGATGTTCAAGCGGGTTATAACCGGCAGGACGGCGGGGGATGACTGCGAGACAGCAGAGCTGTTCCGCAGTCAGTTCCGAAAGCGGCAGAGCGAAAAAATTCCTTGCTGCCGAGGTAAGGCCTTCCGTTTGGAACCCGAACGGAAGGCTGTTAAGATAGAGTTCAAGAATAGCCTCCTTTGAAAGGCGCCGCTCAATCCTGAGTGCATTCCGAGCCTCGCAGAGCTTTGCAAAAAATGTGCGCTTTTTTGCCGGAACGACGAGACGGGCAAGCTGCATCGTAACGGTAGACGCGCCGCTGACCCGCTTTCCGCTGCTGATATTTTGATAAGCTGCCCGTGCAATAGCGGCAACATCGATGCCGCGGTGGGAGAAAAAATCCTTGTCTTCCGCAGCGAGAAAGATACGAACGGCGTCGGGCGGCATCGATTCATACGCCGTAAACTCACGCCGTATGCCGTCCTCCAGTGCGAGGATTTGAATAAGGTTGCCGCCCCGATCATAGACGCGGGTACTCCAATCCCGCTGCATAAAAGCGTCCAGTTCCGGGAACGGCAAAAAGAGCGAAAGCCAGCCGCCGATACAAAGGGCAAGCAGCGCCGCCGCGACGTACAGCAGCTGTTTTGGGGATACTATATGCGTATTATTGTGCTTACCGGTTGATAATCGATAGTTCATGGGAACCTCTAAAAACTTGAGTTTTTGGACAGCCCCTCTGTTAGAACCACTGCCATCCGCGGCAGATTTAAAAGTCATTACTGTAATAAAGGCTTAATAGGCCGGCGACGCAGTCAAGCTGCGTTGCGGCTTAAACAATGTTCTTACTATATTATGGTTTGATAGAATTACAGCTCTATAGAAGGCTGCGATTGCGTCAAAATTTCGGTTGTAACCGAGGCTCCGAGGTACTTTTGAGCATACTCGCCGATAAGCGCCAATGCAGCTTTTAAGTCTTCCAAGCGGGTAGGATCGAGACTTTCCATGATGATAAACGCATTTTTTGTATTTTCCGTAATCATCGTGCGCTGCCCATCACGCCAATTAAAACAGCGGCATATTGCCCCCTTATTATCGCGATAGCACAACTCACCTTCCAGCGTTTGGCTATGCTCTTCATCACCGAGCGCAAAAAAATCATCGCCGCCCTTTGTAACACCGAGTATCAAATCACCATCAAAGGCATCGCTGTCTTCCGCACCGCAGGGTAAGCCGAATTGCAATGACGCTGCATTGTAAATATCTACCAACGGATTGATATACGAAACGGGATTCTGTTTTTCTACCCGCTTCAGCAGCGCTTCGATACTGCACCGAACACCTTTCTTTGTTTTAAACTTGCGGTATGCATCACGCCAGATGGCGATAACGGGATTCTCACTGAATACGTTTTTTATCAAAAATTTTTCCGCGTCAGCATTGCTTCGTGAAAGTAACACTTTTATATCGCGAACACTTTCGCCGCTATTATCTATACCCTTTAACAGCACCACACCGAGCTGCGCTTGAGGAAAAAGCTCCCAAAAAGAGGCATCCGCCAAAAATTTACTCATAGTATCTCCTATACAAAATGCTATCGATACTATAAAAATATACAATTCTTTTGTAAAGAGGCCGAAAATTTTAGATATGGAAACAATCATATTGGGACTTGGGTCCAACCGCGGAGATTCAAAAACGATCCTTGCAGAAGCAATTAAACGGTTCGCGTCATTTTCAAATGATATCCGTACCTCATCTGTCTATATCACAAAGCCGCAGGATTATCTCGATCAGGATGATTTTTACAACATGGTTGTAGCAGGAAACTATGCAGGAAGTCCCGCCGCGTTGCTTAAAACTCTGCAACAGATCGAAGCGGATTACGGCAGAAATCGTGAAATTGAGATTCCGAAAGGCCCCCGTACACTCGATATCGATATTCTTTTTTTCGGGAATCAAATTGTTAGGCTCGATAATCCTCCGCTTATCATTCCGCACCCTGCAGTACACCGGCGAGCCTTTGTACTCATCCCGTTGTTGGAACTGTACCCGAACTACCGTGATCCCGTTACGCAACAATCGCTCGCCGCCGCACTCGCTGCCCTCCCCGATCAAGGTGTGCGAAAAAGTCTCTGATCTCTGAATCTGCTTTTAAAAATAGACTTTCCGTCAGCCTTTTGAAAATAGCCTGTATTTGCAGATGCTCGGCTATTTATGTGGATACTTGACACTACATATTGAGAATCATTATTGTATTTAATTAGAGGACTAACGATGAAAAAATATAAAAAAAGTTTATCGTATGTATGCTTAATGTTATTGGTATTAGGCTGTGTCGGATGCAGAGAGGAAGCGCGGCAAGAGACTGCCCAGATGACTTGTGCATCGAATGGTCACTCACAGACTGCTATTGCGGGGCCTGAAAAGCCGGTTGTGCAGGTGGTGATTGACGATAAAGCACTGGCAGCGCTGAGTAAGCAAAAAGCAACGGCTGTATATTGTGTAGCGATGGGAGCATCGTGAGGCGGTACTATTGTAGATCCGACCGTGA
>CAUVKE010000287.1:0-2825 GCA_963552415.1 uncultured Treponema sp. | reverse complement strand
AAATCTTTTTTCGCATAAGACAAAGACGCTGATTATTATGATTTTGATCGGGCTTGGCAGCTTTTTGGTGGTGCTGGGGCTCGGTGTGCTGAATTTTGCCGAACGGCAGACAAAGAATGTATGCGAGAGCGATTTCTGCGGCGATATTTTTATTACCGGAAAACATGCTGATAAAGACGTGCACGTTACGCTTGCCGGAGCCTTTAAGAAGGTGAATACGGGAAAGCTGCCGACAATGCCGTATTTATCGAAGCTCGAAAAAATAGAGGCAAAGTTACATGATATGCCGGAAACAGCTGTGTATACGCGGGGGATTGTTACCGGTTACGGTATGCTGAAACCTGCCGACCTTTCCGACACGTGGGAGCCTAAGGGTGAAAACTTTGCGTATATGCCGTACGCAGTTACGCTCGGTATCGAACCTTCTTCATATAAAAAAACATTTGAGACGATTAAGGTGTATGAAGGCGCCTTTCCCGATTCAGACAGCGAGGCGTTTATTATGCTGCCTGAGAAAATAAAAGAACGGTATGAAAAATATTATGAACGGGAATTGCATACCGGCGATGAAGTGGTGGTAATGAGTTTCGGTGAAAAAGCAAAGTTGCGGAAAGTACGGGTAAGCGGCTTTTTTACGTTCGCACATCCCGACACTGCAGTACAGTCGATCCTCTATGCGGACATCAACAGCGCACGTATACTTGCCGGTGTAACAATGGGTGCGCGTACCGTTACGGAAATTCCGAAAAATATAGATTTAAGTTTGTCGGAAAAGTCGGAAGACGAGCTGTTTTCCGAGGATGCTGTCGGACTCACCGAACAGGCGGAACGGGTTACCGAAAAAAGACAAACAGCTGCCGACGTGGAAAGTATTTTAGGCAGTACCGAGCTGCGCAATCAGCTCAATATGGCGGATACCGATGCGTGGCACTTTACCGCAGTAAAGTTGAAGGACCCCCGCAAAACAGCGCAGACGATTACGGATTTGAATAAATGGTTTGAAGAAGAAGGGCTTTTAGCGCAGGCGCTCCCATGGGATAAAGCAATGTCGCAATTTGCGACCGCAATTAAAGTGACCAAAGTACTCATGATAGCGGTGTTGACATTATTGGCGGTTGTCGTACTTGTCGTCATTATGAATACGCTTGTGGTTTCCATTATGGAACGGACGGCGGAGATCGGTATGATGCGGGCAATCGGCGCAAAGCGATCATTTGTCAGGCGGCTTTTTTATACGGAATCGTTTTTACTGTCGTTTATCGGAGCTGCCTGCGGTATTGTCGTGGCGATTATCACCGGTTTTATCTTTAACGCGCTAGAAATACGTTTTTCGAATGATACCGTTGCGGCGCTGTTCGGCGGCTATAAGCTGCAAACCGCGATGTCCTTCACTGCAATACTGAGCACGCTCGGTGCAATGATTGCTGCAGGCATAGTTGCAAACTGGTATCCGGTACGCATGGCGCTTAAGATCAGTCCGTTGGAAGCCATCAACAAGTAAAGCATTGTTAAGGAAAGATTATGAATATATTAAAGATTGCATTTCGAAATTTAAATAGGCAAAAGCGGCGCAGTATGTTGTTGGTTATTGCGATTGTATTTGCGTTTCTTATTGTAACCCTGATTGACGGACTGTCGGCAGGTGCGCGTAAGAGCTTGGAGTATCAGATTGCAAAGGCTATCGGCGGGCATGTCTATGTCGCTGGGGCGGAAAAGGCGTCCGATAAAACGGAGGACGATAAAGCCAATGAGTATCTGCCTCCCGAAAGTGTTGAGCTTGTTAATAAGATTATTAAAGAAGAAAAAATCGATGCGCTGTACACAACGGTGCGTGTGAATCGTTATGGAACGCTTATTTTTGCAGGGAAGCAGCTCACTACTCAAATTGCAGGCTGTAAATTCGATGAAGAAGAAGCCTTGCGAAACAGTTTTGCGTTTAAAGAAGGCGGATGGGAGAATGTAAACATAGAAAACGCTCTCTTTATCCCCGAAAAAACTGCTGAAGCGCTGAACGTTGCCTTAAACGATATAATTCTCTATGAGACGACCACATTAAGCGGGCAAGCAACGGTTGCGGAATTTCAAATAGCGGGCATTTATCAAGATCAAAGTCAGTTTGATCAAATGCAGTTTTATGCGAACTTCGATTATCTCAATAAAATTGCCGAGGTACCCGCGGGGTATGCTGTCCAGATGGGGATTTTCTTAAAAGATGAAAACCAGCAGGATGCCGTTGCGTCTATTTTTGAAAACCGGCTTGCCGAATATGGTCCCGTTACCAGCCGCGAACTGGCGGCACAGTTCAATCCAACCTCTCCCGGGCAGGAACTGCTGCGGCAGTTGAATGAGGGAAAATGGGACGGAACAAAATATGCCGTTATGACCTTCTATGATTTTGCGCCGCAGATGGTAACGCTCTCGCAGACAATACAGTGGATCAGCCTCGGTGTGCTGCTGGTATTGCTGCTTGTTACGATGATCGGAATTTCCAATACGTTTAGGATGGTTGTGCACGAGCGGAAAGGTGAAATCGGTACGATGCGTTCTTGCGGCGTCAGCAGAGGCAAAGTGAGTCTCTTGTTTCTTGCAGAGGCGGGCTTTCTTTCGGTTGTCGGTGCTGCAGGTGGATTTGTGCTTGCACTGCTTGTTATGCAGATTATCAGTCTTATCCCCATATCGATTGATTCGGCATTCAGTATGTTTACCACAAACGGGCATTTCTTGTGGATACTGTCGCCGACCGTTATCTGCTTGAAATTCCTGCTGACGGCTTTCTTGGCCATCCTTGCAGCGCTCAGCCCTGCAATCCGTGCTGCCAACATGAT
>CAUVKE010000286.1:0-2826 GCA_963552415.1 uncultured Treponema sp. | reverse complement strand
GAAAAATACCGCGAAAAAATGCTGGATGTTATTTCCGCCTACTCCGATACGGTAACGGAGCTGATGCTAGAAGGAGAACCCATTCCGGCAGACTTGATCAAAAAAGAAATCCGTACCGCAGTACTCAAACGGCAGTATATTCCGTTTTTGTGCGGATCTTCGCGGCGCAATATCGGTATTCAACCGCTCATCGACGCAATCGTAGACTATCTCCCTGCCCCCGATGAAGTTGCGCCTGCCGAAGGCATTCAACTGAAAAAAGAAACGCCTGTTTCCGTTCCCTGTAAGAGCGACGGCGTGCCGCTCGGCCTGGTCTTTAAGATTCAATATGATCGAGAAGCGGGCGCGCTCTGCTATGTCCGCATGTATTCGGGAAAAATAAAGGCAGGCGATCAGGTATATAATGTCGGCAAGAAAAAACGTGAGCGGATCGGCCGTATCCTGCGGATGCACTCCAATAAATCAGAGCCGATGGACAGCGTAGAAGCGGGTGATATTGCCGTATTTGTCGGGCTCAAATTGGCGCAAACAGGCGACACGCTGGGCAGTGAAGGGATGCCGATACTCCTTGAATCCATGCAGTTCCCCGAACCGGTTATCTCCGTAGCCATCGAACCGAAAAGTCTTTCGGAAAGCGATAAACTCAAAGAAACACTCGCGATTCTATCACGGGAAGATCCTACCTTTATAAGCCGCGAAGATTCGGAGACGGGACAGCTGATTATCTCCGGTATGGGTGAACTGCACTTGGATGTTCTTACAACCCGTATGCTGCAAGACTTTAAGGTGGAAGCCCGTATCGGTAAACCTCAGGTAACCTACCGCGAGTCCGTTACTCAAACGGCGGAACATACCGAGCGATTCAGCAAGGTACTTGCCGGTAAAGAGCAGGCGGCACAGCTCACACTCCGTGTAGAGCCGCTTGAACGAGGTTCGGGGAATAGCTTTAAGAACACGGTTAAGATCTCGACAGGCGGCGCCCCGCAGGCGCATTCCCTGCCTGAAGATATTATCGAGGCGGTGGAACACGCGATCCGCGGCGCCTTTAATTCCGGGATTCAATACGGCTATCCGTGCGTAGACATCGGCGTAACGCTCATCGATGCCGAATACGACGAGCTGACTGCGACAACCTTTGCGTTTGAAGCCGCCGCGGCAATGGGCTTTGACGAGGCGTGCCGAAAAGCCGCCCCCGAACTGCTTGAGCCGGTGATGAATGTCGATATTCTCTGTCCTAAGGAATTTGTCGGAGATGCAATGAGTCAGATGACGCAGCGCGGCGGTATGGTACTCGGTATGGACTCCAAGCCGAATATCGATGTCGTTCATGCGCAGGCGCCGATGGCAAAACTCTTCGGCTTTTCCACTGATTTACGCTCCGTTACGCAGGGCAGAGCCTCTTTTACGATGAGCTTTAGCCATTTTGAAATTAAAAAAGGCGGTCTCGGCAGTTGATTTCCTTGCCGCCGCGCTGCCGGCAGGTTAACCGGCAAAGCAGGTGCCGACATCCCACGCGGCGCGAATCATCGGGTGGTCTTCCGGTACTTTTTTGACCTTATCGGCGACCTTACTGAGCGGTACGGCGGTGATAATCCCCTGTTGCAGAGCGGTCATCACACCGTACCGTTCCGTAGCGGCGAACTCAGCGGCAGCAGCGCCAAAGCGCGTCGCCAATATACGGTCATAGCCGGAGGGGGTACCGCCCCGCTGCAAATAGCCGAGCACCGTAACCCGCGCATCGGCGCCGGTAGCCGCTTCTATCTCCCCTGCGACCCGATACCCGATAGAACCGGCCATCTTTTTACGCGCTTCCTTTAACGCTTTTTTGTTCATATCCTTTTCGCTAAATGATACGGCGCCTTCGGCAACTGCAATAACTGAAAAATTTTTCCCTTTTTTACGGCGTTCCAGTAAGTGCTCGGCTATTGCTTCAATCCGATAAGGAATTTCGGGGATAATAATCACATCGCTGCCGCCGGCAATACCCGCGTAGAGCGCAAGCCACCCCGCCTTATGCCCCATAATTTCTATCACCATAATACGGTTGTGGCTTGCCGCCGTCGTATGCAGCCGGTCAATAGCATCCGTTGCAATATCAAGCGCGGTGTGGAAGCCGAAGCTCATATCATTATACACAATATCGTTGTCGATGGTTTTCGGAATACCGATGATATTCAGTCCTTCATTTACAAGCATATCGGCAGTAGTCTGCGACCCATTGCCGCCGAGAACGGCGAGACAGTCTAAACGTAAGTCTTTGTAATTTTTTTTAATACAATCCACCGCCCCGCTGCCGTCCGCATTACGCCAGCCGCGGTCTTTAAACGGTTTTTCACGGGAAGCCCCCAAGATCGTCCCTCCACGCGCGAGGATGCCGGAAAGATCTTGCTCCGTTAATATATGGTACTTATTTTCGATGAGGCCGCGGTACCCTTGCTCAATACCGACCACTTCCATTCCGTAACGGTTCATCGCTGTCCGGGCTAAAGCTCTGATAGCGGCGTTTAAGCCGGGAGCGTCGCCCCCCGATGTTAAAATGCCAAGGCGTTTATGTGCAGTCATGTAAAAAGAATACCCTGCTTTTTCCGCTTATGCAAGAGCGCGCTAAGCACGTCCGATGTTACCGTTTTTTTGGACTACTGCTTGGTGTTTTCAGGGCGTTCCAGCCAGCACCGCTATCCAACTAACCCGTTGATGTAATCGCGGCACATGGGATTTTGAGGATGAGTGAATAGCTCTGCAGCAGGTCCGTACTCAAGCAGCTGTCCGTCAAACATGAAGGCGGCGGTATCGGCAATTCGCTTTGCTTGCGCAAGGTTGTGCGTT
>CAUVKE010000285.1:0-2837 GCA_963552415.1 uncultured Treponema sp. | reverse complement strand
TTCGGTCTTTTCCCAGACAAACAAATGCTCTTTGCCCATCGAGCGAAGCACCGGAATGTCCTCCTCCGTAACAATATGTCCCTTTCTAAACCGAGCGTCCTTCGACACCCCTACGATAATCTGAGTAAGGTCGTGGCACAATACGTGTCCGACTGCCTCGGAAAGCGGTATTTCTTTCACTACATTCTCCATTTGAGGTAAACGCATCAGGAAAATCAACAACATATCGATGCTGATGTTCCCTCCATAGCGCTTTTTTATTAGTTAAGACGTTTATCGGCTACTTTGTATACTTCTCGTCTATGGGCAATAACTAATACCAGCACGATTAATTTGCCCTCTTGTATCTCGGCGACAAGCCTATAATCCCCGACACGGTATTTCCAAAAAGATGAGAGATTGGCTTGTAACTGCTCACCCAAGCTCCTCGGGTCTTCACGTTCCTCAAGTTTTTTTAAGTATTTAAAAATCTGCTTTTGAACGCTTTTATCAAGCCGTGCGAAGTCATCTTCGGCCTTGTCGCTTAACGAAACTTTATAGCTCATACTTTTCCTGCAACTCATCAAGGGAAATAGTCGAACTTCGTCCTGCTCTCACATCTTCCGCTCTGCTCTGTGCCAAATAAACAAGCTCCATGTCATCAAGTTTTTCTTTGACGGCTTCTTTGATGTAATAAGATTTAGTTCGCCCTGTCAGTTTTGCAAGATTTGTAAGTCTATCAACCGTATCAACATCAAACCTCGTAACTACAGTCTGTGTCATATCCTGTCTCCCATATAAGCAATGTATGACAAGCAATACGACCTGTCAAGCTATGGCGATCGGGGTAAACGCATCAGACATTTTTACAGCCCCTCGCAGAATTTTGTCCGGTGCGGTTGCCCTGCGTATCGATTTTACTAATCTACCTTGATATTCTTTACGAATGCGGTAAAGTTTTGCTGTGCGTTGGTGAGCTGCTCCGTTGCGGTTGCGATGTCTGTTTTCAGCTCGTCCAGTTCGGTTTCGAGCTTAAGCAGCTTTGTTAAGAACGCTCTGCCTTGCTGGCTTTCCGAACCGACTGCCTCAAGATTCCTACGTACACGGTCTTGCTCTTTTCCGATTTCAGTCTGACGATCCTGCAAGGTCTTTAGGGCTTTTTCCGCCGCGGTCACTTTTTCTTTTTCCGTTATAATCGATGCAAATGCCTTCCGCACTTTTTCGGGAATTTCGGAATTGGTTGTATAAGAAATAAAGGTATTTGAATTCATATCGAATATTTTTTGACTTGATTGATAGGTGCGAGCTTCTTCTACTTTCAGTTCGGTTCCGGTGTTCCCGGCAGCTTTAAACTTAAACCGGTATTTGTTTGCAGTCGTTTCTGCAAGGGCTTGTTTTGTCGTAAGCTCAAACCCTGCGTTCTTCGCGTGTTCGACAATAACGGTTCTCTCTTTCTTATTAGCATTTCGTATCAGGTAGATTGTGTTTTGGACTTGCCGGTACAAAGTTGTCATAACGCCGTCAGCCAGCTTTATAGTTTCGATTGTCCTCGTGGAGTCGGCTCGCTTTGAACCGGTTACTTCAATATCGTCTCCATAGGCAATCAGACGTTTTTCAGCTTCGGGTAAAAACTCCAACAGAGCATCGCCTGAATATTCACCTCCGTCAAGAACCGTAATGGGACCGGCAGGAAGTTTTAAGCCTGATGTGTTTTCAATACTGATGCAGAATTTAGGATTAACACGCTCGTTATATGGAATGGAAGAAAATACCGAATACTTTTCCGCAGGAAGAGAGGCAAGAGTGAGCGGAATCATCATACTTCGCTGCCGCTCAAGCGTGACGGGTTTTGACGGCGTAAAGGCAAACATTTCTCCCGCATTACCGGCTTCGGTTTGATTTTCAAAATAGGCGGAAGTGTTTTTTTCCTGTAAGTCATCATACGCCGCTTCATCATATTCTGCGGCAGTATATCCATAAGCCTCTTTTTTCATCATCGCCGACCGTTTTTCTGCAAGCGGCATAGGCGCAGCGCTCCTGTATTGAACTTCTTTATCAGCCGAATCAAAGGTTTCCGCTTCGGCGGCTTGTGCAATCGCAAGCGGCACCTCAGGGCGATACGTATAGTAGGGGGCATAGAGATTTTGCGTAAAACCGACCGGTCTTCCCGTTGTGAGGGTAAGCGTAATATTCTTCCAGTCGAGGTCGGTTGAATTGTCGACAATCGCCCATGCTTGAAACGCCGCTTTATCGGTACCCATGTCGAGCCGATAGCTTGCTTTCCATACCGGCGCTTCCATAACGTATGAAAGGCCGATTTTCCGTTCACCTTGCGCATCGATTTTAATGTCCAGTTTTTTGCGGTTCTTTGCCGAAGCATCGAGGATGAGCGCCAAAGCGGTATTTAAATCTTCATTCCGTTTTTTATCGGTAAATGTGAAAGACTGAATGTCCGAAAAGGCGATAATGTGAATACCGTCTTTTGCCGCAAGCGAAATAAAGAAGGTGTCCGTTTCTTTTGAGCTGTTTTTATCGACACTTAAAATCTTTCCGGTAATTTGATGAGGTGTAAACAGTTCCACTTCGGCGCCCTTTTGCGCTTTTAAAATATCGTAGAGCGTTGTAGCGGCGGAAAGGTCTATTTTTAAACTTTCCAGCGTTTTCCTCAGCGTGTCCTCGGACTGATAATTGACGGCTAAACTTTTTGCACCGGGATCCATTACAACAAGCGATTTTAGTACATCGTTAATTTGAGCGGGTGAAAACAAGAGCGCTATATTCCCCGAACCGGCTACCGTTCCTTCATGTACATAGTGCGCAACGCCCGATGAGTACAGCGTTACCTTTTTAAGCGGAAT
>CAUVKE010000284.1:0-2856 GCA_963552415.1 uncultured Treponema sp. | reverse complement strand
AGTTTCGCCGCTTTGCGGCTCAAATGCTTGCCCGGTTCCCATTATTCTGCGATTTTTATCTAGCAGCTTGATGTGTTTATCCTTCTCGTGAAAAAATGCGCAAAATTTAAAAAATTTTGCGCAAAAGAAAAGGTAAGCGCTTGCAATATTTTCGGTGTGGTTACCTTTTCCTTGGAAGAACTGTGCGAAATTTTAGGTAAAATTTTGCACAGTTTATTTTAGAAGAAGGTCAATCTCATCAGAGAATATAGATAAGAATCGCAGAATAATGAAGGTTGGACGACCATTTGAACCGCGAAGAGGTTCAACTCTGGTTGGCCAGCCTCCATTATTCTGCGGGAATATTCTCGCAACTGTCTGATGAGATTGACCGAGCGGAGGAAATAGTGAAAAAATACGAACTGATACAGGCGTTGATTGAGGCGGGGGCGGTTGCCGTTATTCGGGCGGAAAATAAAACGCAAGGGCTTAAAATCGTGGAGGCGGTGCGTGCAGGGGGCATCACCGCTATTGAAATTACGATGACGGTACCGTACGCCGACGAAATTATCCGCGACTTAAGCGAGGCATTCGGGGCGGATGTATTGCTGGGAGCCGGTACGGTACTCGATGCGGAGACGGCGCGTACTTGCATTATTGCGGGCGCTCAATGTATCGTCGGGCCGTCTTTTAACGAAGGTTGCGCCCGCCTCTGTAACCGGTATGCGGTGCCGTACATTCCCGGCGTTATGACACCGCAAGAAGCGGTGCGGGCGCTTGAATTCGGCGCGGACATCCTCAAGCTGTTCCCCGCCGAGCTTTTCGGACCGAAAATCATCAGCGCTTTTAAGGGGCCGCTTCCGCAAGGGATTTATATGCCGACCGGCGGTATGACTGCCGAAAACGCAGCCGAATGGATCAAGGCGGGAGCTGCAGTGCTCGGTATCGGAGGAGCATTAACGAAGGGCGCCAAAACCGGTGATTTTGAATCGGTTACCCGCACCGCCCGCCAATTAAGAGAAGCAATCGCCGCAGCGCGCGGTAAATCCATCTAAGAAGAGCTTCTAAAATCAGAAGTTTTTAGAAGCTCCGGCTATAATTGTAATGATCGTTATGAATGAATATTCGGAAACAGGCACATTACTGAAAAAAAGACAAGAAAACAAGTGGCTTTTAGTGTTTGAAAGTCTGGTAACCGGCTTATTGACGGGGCTGGTTATTACGGGTTTTCGGCTTTCAATTTCGTATTTCAGAAATATCCGTATTGTGTTGTACGATGTTATACGGACGGCAGGCGCACCCGGTGTTGCTCTTGCGCTCGTAGGCTTGGCGCTGGTAGGATTATTTATCGGTTTTATTATTACAAAATGGCCGATGATTAAAGGCGGCGGAGTTGCACAGATCGAAGGCGTTTTTATGAAAAAATTGCAGTTCTCCCCGCTTTCGGAGCTTCCGCTCAAGTTTATCGGCGGCGTTCTCGGAATTGGGCTGGGGCTTTCGATGGGACGTGAGGGGCCGTCCGTGCAGCTTGGCGCTTATGTCGGTGATGCCGTCGAGCGGCTGGGAAAACGATCGTTTACCGAACGGATATGTCTTATTACTGCAGGAGCCGCCGCAGGTCTTTCGGCAACCTTTAATGCTCCCTTTGCTGCAATCGTTTTTGCACTCGAAGACATCCATCATCATTTAACACCGTTACTCTTAGCCTGCGTTATGGCAGGCGCCTTTGCCGGTGATTTTGCCGGAAGTATCTTTTTGGGTTCCGGCCCGATTTTCCAATTTTTTACCACCGTAGAATTCCCGCTTTCGCAATTCGTATGGCTAATAGGACTCGGAATATTTGTAACGCTTGTCGGACACGGATTTAAGCAATCGATATATTTTTTCCAACGATGCTATAAAACACTGCATATTCCGCCGGTTTTGCAACCGGTTATTCCGTTCCTATTATCGCTGCCGGTCGGCTTGTGTCTGAGTTATTCTTCCGGCGGTGGAGAAGGGTTGATAAAGGCATTGACCGAACAGTCGTTCCCGCTTATGACATTGCTAATGTTCTTAACCGCTAAACTGCTTTTTACCGGTATTTCCGCAGGGTCTGGCGCGATCGGCGGTATTTTCGTACCGCTTCTTGCCTGCGGCGCAGTAGGCGGCGCACTATATGCAACCGTACTGGTGCGTTTCGGCTTATTGGTGCAGGAGCATGTGAATACTATAATTCTCTTTGGGATGGCTGCCTGCTTTACCACCGTTATTAAAGCGCCGCTTACTGCCTGCGTTATCGTGTTTGAAACAAGCGGAGCGCTCCATCAGCTAAGCGGCTTGGTACTTACCTGTTTTACCGCCTATCTGACGGCTAATTTTATCGGTTCGCAAGCGCATGACCATATCCTATTGGAGCAGATACTCGAAGCCGAGCAAAGCGACATACAATCCTCGACCGATAAACACGGAATATATCGTCCGCAGCTTTATGAATTGCCAATCGGCTTGCACTCAATTGCTGCATTAAAGAAAGTCCGCGAAATGGACTGGCCCCAAAAATGCCGCATCATCGGCGTTATGCATGGCGAACATGAGTTTGTCCCCGACGGCAATACCGTGCTGTACCCCGGCGACAAACTGATTATCCTTGCGGAAGATACCAGCGGTTCTCTTTTAGAACAGCTTACCGGTTTAACTGATGATCATGCTAAATAATTTTTAGGCAATCTTATAAATTTTTCTTGCTATTTACCATATTCGAGGTTATAATTATTTATACAAGAGTAATCATTCGCGTTTCTTATCATTAGAGAGATGAACGGATGATGTGTATTATAGTTAAGGAGGAGATTATGAGTATTTCAAAAGAAAATATTTATAAGCTTGAAGGCCGTG
>CAUVKE010000283.1:0-2859 GCA_963552415.1 uncultured Treponema sp. | reverse complement strand
CCGACCGCCGCTGGCTCTTTAAATTTTTGCAGACAAAGGGGTATTCCGCGGAGTTTTTGGCGAAGTCGGGTTTGTTTTCTAAAAACTATCCCGAAGTTTCGTTTTTTTCAAACAGAATTATGTTTCCGATTTGTAATCGGCACGGTCAGCCGGTCGCTTTCGGAGGGCGGGTTTTGGAAGGCGACGGGCCGAAGTACCTTAACACGGGAGATTTACCGCAGTATAAAAAAGGCGAAACGCTTTTTGCGTTTTCTCAGGCGCTTGCACAGATCAGAAAAGAAAAAACGGTTATTTTTTGCGAAGGTTATATGGATGTTATCGCCTTTCATCAAGCAGGGATCACCAATGCTGTAGCTCCGTTGGGAACCGCTTTGACGGAAGATCAGGTCAAACTTATTCAATCCTTTGCCGACACCATTATTCTTTCTTTCGATTCCGATTTTGCAGGACAGCAGGCAACATACAAGGCGATAAAGCTTTGCCGTGCCGGACATTTGCAGGTGCGGGTGCTGATGATAAAGGAAGGAAAGGATCCCGCCGAGATACTGGCGCATAAGGGCGCCGAAAGCTTGACGGAACTGGTGAAAAATGCTATTTTAGACAGTGATTATCTTATTCAAATTGCCGCCATGCGGTTTGATGTAGTGAGTCCCGAAGGAAAGGCGCAAGCTGCAGCTTTTCTATTCCCCTATATTGAGGTGTTGGAATCCGATATTCAAAAAGAGTCAACAATACATAAGTTTTCGGCGGACTTGGGTATAAGCTCAAAAGCGTTATTTACTGATTATATACAGTATGACCAAAAACAAGAACGGGTACCGCCTACACGAAAAAGTGAAACACAAAAGCGTACTACGCTTAAAATGACCGCGGAACTGAGGATCGTGCTTGCAGCAGCTGCCAATCCTCATCTATTTAAAAAAATGCGGACAGAGTTGACTTCCGATGATTTTGAGGATCCTGCTGCGAAGGATTTGTTTATTGTATTAGAAGAATGTTATCGCGCCGATGCAAATACGTATGACAGCTTATTAGCGCATTGTCCTTCCGAAATGTTGAGGAATGCCGTAAGCGGTGCAATTATTAAAGGTGAATTTGCAGAAAATCCCGACAAACTGGTGTATGACGGTATCGACTATATTAAACAAAATGCTTTACAGCGGCAAAAGGAACTCATAATTCGTAAATTGCAAGCAGTGCATGAGAGCGGTAATACCGATGACATTCGCTATGCCAATGACCTGCTGAGTGAAAAGCTGCGTATTGACAGAGTGCTTGCAGAATTAAAGGAAACGATATAAATGATAGATGTCTCTGAAGATCCTATTGTTATAAAGTTGATTGCCCATGCGAAAGAACGTAAGACCTTAACATGGGATGAATTAACCGATTTGTTGCCTGAAAAAATGATTTCGTCCGAAGCCGTGATGGATGAAATTCTTGATCTGCTTGAACAAGAGCAGATACAAGTGGTTGATGATGTCTCTGAAGAAACCGATGATTTGTTTGCGGATGAGCTTGATGAAGTAGAGCTTGAAAGCGAGGAACAGCTGTTTGAAGAGGCAGAACTTGAACCCGGAAACGACGCTGAATTTTCAAAACCCGAAGAAACGCATAAGAAGCTTTTGAATAACGACAGAGACGCGATTGTTGATGACCCTATCAAACTCTATTTACGCGATATCGGCAAAGAAAATTTGCTGACAGCCGAACAGGAAGTTATTCTGTCGAAAGCGATGGAGGATGGGGAGAATATCATCAAAAATGCGATAAAAAACTCCGGTGTGCTGATTTCCGAAGTCCAAATGGTCGCTCAAAAAGCGTTTGCCAAAATCAGTTCTTCCGAGAGCAATAAGCCGCGGAAGGAATTGAGCTATGAAGATGCCGAAAAAAAACGGCTTCGCCAATCCTATGGCGAACAATTAAAACCCATCTATTCCGATATAAAGGCTTATATTCTCTTAAAAAAGAAACTATACGATAAAGAGACGCTTACCAGTTTTTTGGATGATGCAGATCTGCAAAAGACACGAAAAAAAATTCTAAATTATTTACAAAAAATCGAGTTTCAAACGGAAGAAATTGAAAAAATTTCGGATCATTTTTTGGAAGCGGCCCGGAAAATACGGGAATATCGGCGGCGGCGCGAAAAGAAGCAGCGCCAGCTCGGTATACGGGCATACTCTGACTTACGAAAGCTTGGAAAACGGCTCGCTATTCCCCGTGAACGGCAGAAGCTGGAAGAAGAGCTTGGTATGACGGCAAACGATATCCGCGATATTTATACGCATATTCAAACGCTGATTCGCAAGGTTCGAAAAATCGAATATGATTTTGAAGCGCCGACGGAAGATATTATCGCGCTTGCAAAAGAAATCCGCCACGGTCATGCAATGCTGAAAAAAGCGAAGGATAAACTCATTAATGCGAACCTGCGCTTGGTCGTGTCAATCGCAAAAAAGTATACCAATAGGGGATTACACTTTTTCGATCTTGTTCAGGAAGGCAATATCGGTTTAATCAAAGCGGTGGAAAAATTTGAATACCGCAAAGGGTATAAGTTTTCAACATACGCGACATGGTGGATACGGCAGGCAATCACACGCTCTATTTCCGATCAGGCGCGAACTATCCGTGTGCCGGTACACATGATCGAGCAGATCAACAAGGTTACCCGAGAATCGCGGCAGCTGATGCAGAAATTCGGCAGGGACCCTACTGACGAGGAGATCGCCGCACAGCTCGGCTGGAATGTCGAACGGGTTAAGCAGGTGAAAAACGTAGCGCGTGAACCTATTTCACTTGAAACACCGATAGGAGAGGAAGAAGATTCTTCGCTCGGTGATTTTATCGAAGATA
>CAUVKE010000282.1:0-2865 GCA_963552415.1 uncultured Treponema sp. | reverse complement strand
TTCTCATCACTGACAAGAATATCCAGCCCCTTACAGGTAATATGCTGCTTCATTATTTTAGGGAAAGTATCCAAAACAGTGTCGTGGCCTTTCCCAAAATCGAGCTTTTGCAGCTCGGCATCCAGCATAGCCTCGTAATCCGCTGTTTTTCCGAAAACATATTCGAGTTTACCGGCAACAAAGCTTCGTATAAAGAAAATAATAACACACGAAAGTGTAATAAGCGCTATCCAAATGCCGACGGAATAGGTAACTTGCATAATAACCGATGTCGTAAAACCCGCCGCCCCGGCAAATAGAGCGGTGAAAAAGATAAACCGGATAAGGCCGAATACGATTTGTTTAATATCAAAGACACGCGTAAGCGAAAATATGGAATTATCCAATGCCAATATTGCAGCATAACCGAACGGTATAAACGCGAACGCCCAAGAAAACACCATAAAATAATGGTTTTCTGCAATCCATATTACAAGGCCGAGTCCGATTGCGAATCCGTGTAAAAGAAGTTGCTGCCGGTGAATATTGCTTTTAACAAAAAACATTTTTACGAAGCAGAGTATGATTGAAAACACAGGGACAAAGAATATGTAAATATACATAAAAAGCCGGGCGCCGCTTAATCCCGGCACCACATCGCGCGGTAAAAAGTAAAAGCCCCGCAACGGGTTCCATTGAAATTTACCGATGTAAAATACAACAAGAGCAATACCCGCGATATGGAATACCGCATTAATCTTTTGGAACACTTTATAAGCTTTGACTTCCGCAACAACAAGAACCATGTCAAGGATATGGTAAGAAGCAAGTAACATAAAAAGCCAAGCGCCCATCGCTACAATGCGCTGTATACCGGTTTGTTCGTAAAACGCCAGATGAACGGAAACGGCAATACAAAGCGCAATAAGAGTAGACGGCACGGCTATCTTATTGAGCAGAACATTAACGCGGTTCGATTGATGAAACGAAAGATACAATGAGTTTACAAAGAGTAAAGTAGTACAAAAGTACGTAAAGAAAATTAAACCCATATATTAATCCTTTAATTTGACCGCTAAAATAGTGGTATCATCACGGAACGCTTTCGCTGCGCTGTAGTTAAGCCCCAAATCAGCTATTTTTTCGACAATTTCCGGCGCATCCGACGAAACAAAGGACTTGATCGAGTCAACATACAGTTCGTTGCTGCCGAGTTCTACACCTTCCTCATTGGTTATTTCGGGGATACCGTCCGTTGTAATAACAAGCAAATCGTTACGATACAAAGGTTTTTCGGCAACATCTACGGAATCGATATCGATAATTCCGATAACGGAACAATTCGAATCAAGCTGCTTGACTTTATATCCTTCCGCTGCTTTGGTAAAAATCATCGGCGCCTCCAGCGAAGCATTTACATAGCGTATCTTCATCGCTTTTGTGTCAATCAATCCTAAAAACACAACAGTATATTTATCAAGTAAATTCATACGTTTAATAGCGCTGTCTACCGCAAATATCAAACCGGCAAGGTCTTCTTTATTATCCATAATCCGGATTGTGTTTACGACAACGCCCATAACAAGCGCTGCAGCGAGTCCTTTTCCGGAAACATCACCGGTAATAATAAGCGTTTTATCTTCGTCGATGGGAACAATATCGTAATAGTCGCCCGACACGTTCACTAACGGACGGAAGTAAACGCCTATTTCCAATTTGTCAAGCGCAGGTATTTTTTGAGGTAGAAATGCGTGTTGAGTATTGGCAACCATCTGCCATTCCTGTGCGAGTTCCGAATAATGAAGAAGCTGCGACAGTGTTTTTTCACGCCCAAAATAGTTTTTAAATTCCGTAAAAAACTGCAAAAATATCTCAGGTTCAACGGCACGGATATAGCGGCAGATAATAAAAAGCCGTGCGGAACTGTATGCAATAACCATCCCCCGCGCCTTTTTTTTGTCGGTGGTCATCTGCATATCGGAATCTAATAAATAAAGACCTTCTCCCCAATGTTCAAGCCATTCGGGTGAAAACCGATGCGCTAACTTTGCATATATGTCGGGGTCTGAGACATAAGCCGATGTACTGTTGTATATAACTAAATCGGTATCGGTATTCGTGAACAACACGGAACAATCCGCCTTGTATTCCAGCTCCTGCTGAATAGCTTCGATGAGATTTTCCCGCGTATAGCAAAAACGGAGCTTGTTGATAAAGGAGTCAAAAAGAGCTGTTTCCGTCTCCTTATAAACACCTTCCCGTATCCTATAGGATAAAAAAGAAGTTCCCATCGAAACCATAATGGAAGCAATAGCAAAGATTGCAAAGGCAAACCCAAAACGAGTCAAAAACCCGAAATTAGGAAGCATCCGGTATTGAGTTACCATCAATGTAAGATCTTTTGCAGAAATCAAACGTCCCAAAAATGAAAAACGGGGACTTAACGCCAACATAAAAAATGCAAAAATCAAACTGATTCCGGTGAAAAAAACTAATTTTCCCCAAAATTCCTGCTGTTTTCGTATCATGCGCTATAACCTCATAACAATTTTAATTTACTTTAAATGCAAATAACACTGATCGGTTTTGTTTGACCGACCAGTGTTATCCCCAATCATTATTTTTACTTGGCTACCGTTATTTCATGGTATTGACGGCAGGTTTGTCGCTGATAAGCGCCAAATCACACCAATCCCAGCCGGTAACAAACTGTTGATCCCAATTCTTTGTCCGCTTGTTTACCGCATACAATTTCATACGATAAGCAGTCGGAATCGCCGGAGCTTCTTCAAGAATATTTTCGTCCCAATCCCTATATGCTTGAGCGCGGAATGCTTCGTCAAAAGCATCTCCTGAGGTTATTTTAGCAAGTAGCTCCTCGTTTTT